>CAMBZY010000293.1 GCA_945872325.1 Candidatus Kuenenia stuttgartensis
GAATCTTGAGGTCTGCCAATCGTGGAGGGGTGACCGCCTCAACCGGCTTGATTTCGGTCAGATCGTCGCCCGCCCTGACCCTGACTTTGAAGGATTGGGTGACCGACTCTAAACGTCCCCTGAATTCTCCACCGTCGACCACTCTCAGAGGCTCTTCAGCCTTCTCTCCATCAGCAAATGTGAATTCAGCGACAGCTGAAGATGGAATCTTAAAACCATCTTCGACCTTGACAACCAGTGACCAAGGCTCGCCCAAAGCGACTTTAGGCGTGGCTTCAAGCCACTTTAACTGCGTCGCTTTTGGCCATTCCGGCCCGCCAAGTGGATTAAAAAATCGCAGCATCGCCAATTTGGTCGATTGTGGCCCCAAACCAACGCTGAAGAGCGCTATGGCGGCAGCGATTCCAAGAAATTTCAGGCTTTGACGGGCTGGGCGATGATCGATGGCTTGTGTGAAGTCGATCGACTCCACTTCAGCATAAGCTTGCTCGATGACTCGTTTCCGGAGTTCGGGAGAGGCGTTGTCAGACGTTTTTTGATCCGTTGGAAGTTCGAGAAATTCGACAGCGGATGCCAGCCGATCCTGCAGCCCGGGCCAACGGTCTTCAATTTTTAAGGCGAGCGCCAGGTCGTCGAAATTGGCCAGTAATGGCTTCAAAAAGAATTTCCGGATCGACCAGCTTAAGGCCACGATTGTTCCCAGAAACTCGAGGAGCCGGATCGGGCTTGCCAGATGGACTGCCCAGTCGGCCCAGCCAGCCAATAGCAAAATGCCTATAAACAAGGCCGCCACACGGGCCAGGCCGTAAGTGGCCAATAATCGGCGGATGCGCCCTCGAAGGGCGGAAATGCGGATCAGCAGGTCGTCTCGCGTCATGAGTTCATTTTTCCTTGCTGCTCCGCGCCCGGTTCACGCGGATCTTCCCATCCAATGATCCTACACTCTTGATTCTAAACCATTTCGAGCTTGCGTCTCAATAGCCATTCCGCTAAAAGGATTAGCAGAAATGATATTAAGACGGGCCAACTATTCCAAATCGGAATAGCAGGGTCGGTGTCCAGCGGTACTTTTGCTGGCAATGGCAATGTCCCAGCCAGTGTTTCCAGGCCAGCGGCGGTGAAGAATCGGCCTCCACTGATTTTGGCGGCCTGGGCCAGCTCTTCACGATTCATGCTTGGTTTGGCACGCTCGCTCGCCGGTGGTTCGATGACGAATGTGGCGGGCGGGACCGCTGGATCAAGCACCGGCGGTGGCAGTAGTCGGGCTGTGTAAGAGCCTTCTGGAAGAGTGTTTAGGGCAGTCTGGAACAGGTTGTTGGAGCCGGCCACTTTGGGAAGTTCCAGAACTCTTGAAGCCTGCCCCGGACGCGTCAGTTCCACTTTCACTGAGTTCCCAGGAGGAGCGATCGACGGATTGATGAACCGGGTACGAAGCTGAACCATGTCTCCACGCTGGTAGCGGGCGCGGTCGGCAATCAGTTCAGCCTGGCGGTTCCCCATCAGCTTATTACGGGCCATGAATCGGAGCAGTTGGATCCAGTATCTACCAAAATATTTATCACCGACTCGAAATCGCCATCGCCAGGTGTCATCCAGACCCTGATAGAAAACTTTTCCGGAACCAGCGAACTGGTAGACAAGCAGAGGCACAGGCCCATCGGTGCCCACGGCCGTCGGGTGTTCAGCCAGAACTACCGCAGCCGGCTTTTTTCGGGGTGCATCGAGATACCAGTAGAGCTCTTGCAGGCCGTCCCAGATCGCCATACTGGCGGCTTCGTCGTTCCCGAACCGGAAGATCGGGCTGGAGCGGCCTTCCAAAGTTAGTCTGGGGCGAAAGGCGGCGAGATCACCAGCGGCGGCTCCACGAGTCGGGTCGCGGGCATCGGCAAGTTCGATAGGAAGTAAGTCTTGTATGGGGGTGCCTTTAAAGGCAAGTGGGGAAGATTCCTGACCCGCAATCTGGATCAATCCACCGCCTTTGATGGTGACGAAATCGACCAGGTTTTTCATTTGGGTGTTGGTTAGAAAACCGGGCGGAACATCGCCGAGAATGACCACGTCGTAGGCGAAAAGGTCGTCGCGATTGGTCGGAAAAACCGAGACGGCGGCGTTGTCCTGATCAGCATATTCAGGGTCGCTTGAGAGCAGCAAGGCGGAGAGCTGAATGGTTTCGTCGCGTTCAAGAAAGTTCTTTAGATAGCGATATTCATAACGCGGCTGGCCGTCGACCATCAGGATTTTCAGCTTTTCCTTTTTAACGGTCACTTTACGAACCACCCGATTGTCGGCGGTCGATTGCTCGCGATCTTTGGGAACGGATTCGATAATATAGGTAATCTCGCCGGTTTCACGAGGTCGATGATCGAGTTCGGGAATGCGGATGGTCCGGCCGTCAGGCGGAGCCTTGATTGTCTTGGTGGTTAACAACTTAGGCTGACTGGTGGGCGTGATCTGCTCGCTCAGGCGGAGGGTCAGTTCTTCGCCGGAAAAGCCTTGGCTGGTCAGTCGGGCAGAGAACGGGATGACGTCGTCAACAAACGCCACATCGTCCACTTCCATATCTGCAACTTCAATGTTGCGAGGAGGTTGCGGATCACCAAGGCCGACAAGGTAGAGCGGTACGTCAGCCCTTCGAGCCGATTCAGCCGCTTTGGTTAAGCTCTCGCCGTCCGTCGTCTGTCCATCTGTGAGAAAAATCAGGGCTGTGGGAGGGATTCCGCGAAGCTCGGAAAGAACTTGTTTAACACCATCACCCAGACGGCTTTCCGTTGAATTTCCCTCAAGCTTCGAGACCTGCTCCAAAGCCGACGTAACTTGTTCTGGCTTGTCCACTTCGGCAATCATGCGCGTGGTCGAGCCAACGGCGTAGAGCTTGAGCCGATGATTTTTCTGAAGCCTGGTCAGCAGGGCACCGTTGTTTCGGCTGATCCAGCGCTTTGGTATCTCAATGCGTGGCAAGTCTTTGAGTGCCGTGCCAGAGGCTCCGGTGATTGACTCTACGGCAGATGCCACTTCAGGATCCGAATATTGATCGGCCATGGCTTGACTGGCTGAATCGTCCACCATAATCGCCAGGTGGGGCTGACCTGTGCGGTCAATCGCCAGAACCAGCTCATTAACCGTGACCAGACCCAGAAGAAACAGGAGACAGCGGAGAGTGGTGAGGGTCCAGCGGCCCCAGGCAGGAATGCCCCGTTCTTTGCGATAAAGAAAAATGATCAGTCCAAGGCCGAATGCAAGCAACGCAAATGTAATGACTTGCGACCATGGCTGTTCGAATCTCAGGCGTGGGATGATGCGCTCACCCGGGCCAGCGGGGGCCACTCCGAGTCGGGAAATCAGGGCTTGCGAGAGTCGATCGAACATTTTTCTCTTTGTCGGTTCGTAAGTCGTTGGTCAATCCGAGATTTTTCCGGAAGGTCAAGCGTTGGAAACTCGCACAACACGACGGCCAATCCACCACGCCATCAAGGTTTCCAGCAAAATCAAGACGAGTACCGCGATCAGCAGGGGGCGATGAATCTCCCCCCTGCGAGTCACATCATCTGCCGCTTTTGTGAGCTCGTCCGCCGATTTGATCACCACGGGATCGAATCCGGGAACAACCTCTTTTAAAGCGGCTGGTTCGACCCTGGCTGGATCGGACTCCACGACTGGTACGTTCACTGCGAACTTGTCACGGCGAGAAATCGGCGGACCAATCTCGGCTTCAAAAATACCTGAGGTCTCCGTGCCGTCAATCCGTAGGTAAGAGGAGTCTGATTCAGGCTTAAGAGCCAGTTCGCGAGTACCTTTGTCAGGCGTGCGAAGGGCGACGGAAGCAGCCCCGGCTGCGGCTGGATAGGCTTGCTCGATGGGCTGGCCGACCAGCGAATTCTTCTCGCCAGTACGCCCCGAAGCAGCCAGTAAAGCGATTTCACCCATGATGACCGGATAGCTTGGGTGCAAAGGCCAGGTTGTCCAATGGGAGTCGGCAGAGGTACCGATCAAAACCACTCGTCCGCGGCCTTTTAAGGCTTCAATCACCGCTGGATCGCCCGTATCGAAGGCCAGAGCGACTCGGCTGGTGGAGTCGGCAGAACGATTCAGCTTGTGATATTGGAACGTGGCTACCTGTGTCAACCCAGATGCCACAGAAGGGGCAGCTCCTTCATAAGCGGATACGAGAGGGTGACGATAACCGAGTGGGTCGATCAGAAATGCGCCGGTTTTTTTACCAGAATCACCCAGACTCTCACCAATCGAAGCTGGGAGGAGGTCGCGTTCAGGGATGGCCAACCGACTATTCCAGCCCTCAGCCACCACACGATCGCCAGTAAAGACGACCAAGCCGCCGCCTTGACGGACATATTTGTCAAGCGCAACCGCTTCCGGGTCAGAAGGTTGTGAAACATTGGCCATGACCACAACATCATAAACGCCCATTTCGACACTGTTCAGGCGACTCTCCGGAATCACTTCGAGGGCAACCGGAGGCAAGCCAATATCAGACTTTACGGCTGATGCCGGTACTGCATTCGATGGATCTACCTGAGCGGATTCGGCAGGCGAAAGAGCTTGGGCCAGATAATCCGTTTCAGCAGCGAATGGTTCCGGGTTTAAGTCGCCGTCTACCAGGAGAATACGGAGTTTTTCCTTGACGGGTACGACAAGCCTGCGACGATCGTCGGCAGAGAGAGGATCGTCGTCAATCGAGGCTTCGATCACGTGGTCTCCAGGATCACGAAAAACCTGGGTAAAATTGATCGTAACTGGTTCATTAACAGGTAGATCCACCATCTGCTCAGGGCCAAGCTGGCCGTCGATGATCAGCTGGACCCGGGTGGAAGGCTTGGACTGAGTGGTGAAATTGCGAACCTGAGCACGAACATTTACTGGGACGCCAGACGTGACAACAGGACTTGTGACCGAAAGGTTAACCACGGCTGTGTT
>CAMBZY010000294.1 GCA_945872325.1 Candidatus Kuenenia stuttgartensis
GTGGATGACCGATTGCATTCGAGAATGAAAGAAAAGAGATCTTTTCCCATGCCCCAGCCGATCATCGTGGATATTTCAAACCCCCGATTTATGGAGTGGCTTGAAGAACAGGCATTGCCGGGCTGGTTTCTCACGCAGAGATGGTTTGCAAAAAAAAACGATGTTCAGCCATTCATTCTGCGATTGCAGGAGTTTGGCCTATCCAGCGATGGCCTCATGCTCGGGCTTGTAGCGGATGATTCCGGTCATTCTCAGAGTGGTTCGCCTTATCTGGTCTCATTTATTTTTGTCGATCAGGCAATGGCTAATGAATTATCAGAGAATGCAATCGTTGGGCCCATTCCCTTTGAATTCAGTCAATCACCGATTGCATTGGTTGAGGCGTCATCCACAGAGCAGGGGCGCTGGGCATTGATGAAAATCGGGGCTGGTGAAGCGAGTCTGGAATGGTCGATCGGAGTCGTTCATGGCCGGGTTTTTGAGCAGAAGAATCTCGAAAAAGAAAAAGTCCGATGGAGTCAAGGTTCACGATGGCTTGGTGTGGAACAATCCAATACAAGCATTGTATTTGGCGATGAAGTGATCTTAAAGATTTTACGAAGGCCGGGCCTGCCTGGCCTGCCGAATCCGGATGCAGAGATTCCGCTTGTATTAAGTCTCACCACGGCTGACCCGCTAACCCCGCCGGTCATGGGCGTGATCCAAGCCGGCGATGATGCTTCGGGAGTCATGATTGGTACGCTTTGCCGATATCTCAATGGGGCAGTCACTGGCTGGGATCTGGCTCTGGAGGCTGCTGCGAAATTCGTCCATAAACGCAATGGTCAGCAGCAGTCTTTGGAAAATGATGCCATTCAAGAGCATTTGCAAAGAGATTTAGCCATACGGACGGCCGAGTTGCATCAGGCTTTGGCGAGAATTCCTGATAATGAAGCCTTTAAGCCGGTCCCGATCGGTGCGGACGAGATTCAGAAGCTGGGGCTTACGCTGCGGATCGGGGCGGATACGATCTTTCAAAGATTAAATGAATGGAATTTAAAACCTCTACCCGAGTCCATTCAGACCATAATTCAGCAAGTGATTTCGAATCAGAGCCGATATTGTGGCGCATTTGAAAGGCTTGAAAAATTCGTGCCGGAGTATGATGGTCAGACTGTTGTTTTTGCGATCCGCCACCATGGGGATTATCATCTTGGGCAGGTCTTGTGGACATCAAAACAAGGCTGGCAGGTGATTGATTTTGAAGGCGAGCCCAACAAGTCGCTGGAAGCCAGGCGTGAAAAAGCATTGGGGTTGAGGGATGTGGCCGGCATGGTCAGGTCGTTCGACTATGCCCAGGCAGTTGCCATGCGGCAAATGGGGGCGACGGACGATCAGAAGCGATTGGCCTTGGAATGGCGCGATCAGATGTCGTTTGTGTTTACGAACACGTATTTTGCGATGGTCGGCGAACTTGAGAACGAGATCTTTCCGCTGGTGCCCGAGTCGTATACGCTGCGATATCAACTTCTGGACGCTTTTATCCTTGAGAAAAACTTATACGAACTGATGTACGAATTGGAGCACCGGCCAGACTGGGTGGAAGTCCCTCTGGGTGGGCTGATTTCGTGGCTGGAGTGAGATTCAGGCGACGTCGGGTGATTGCGATAAAACGGCCTCGACAGAATTTGAAAATCAGGTATCAATGGTGAATCTGGACGAGGGTGAGCACACCGCTGAAGGCCAGGACGGCTTCTGCGAAATGCTCAGGGGTTTGGCTTCTCAAGGGTAGATGGATCTTTTGCCATGATGCGCTGGGGAATCCTGCAACGATATGTCGCGACGGAAGTGTTACGGTCGTTTGTCATGGCGATGGTGGCCCTGACCACGATTCTCGTCCTCTTCGTGCTGGTGGCACAGGCGTCGAAGGCGGGTCTGTCGCCCGGCGATATGCTCAGGCTGATCCCTCTGGTCATACCCGGCACGGTTCCATACACGGCTCCGGTGGCTCTATTATTTGCAGTCAGCGTGGCTTATGGCCGATTGGCTGGCGATAATGAGGTGATCGCGGTGAAGGCCTGCGGGCTTTCGGCCATGACTATCATCTGGCCCAGCATTACCATGGCAACCCTGATCAGCTTCGGCCTGCTCTATATGACTCAGGATCTGATCCCCCGGGCGAACCATCAACTGACAATGACACTTTTCGGTGAGATGGAAGCGAACTTCTATAAGTTTCTGCGTAAAGAGCGTGAGTTTGATCGTGCGGACTGGCCGTTTCTGATCAAGGTTCGGGACGTGCTTCCGGACAACACGATGGTCGAGCCGATCTTCAAGCACAGGGCCGCCGGGACGACCGCCGACCCGAACGAGCCGAAGAAATTCGACCTGATTGTGCAGGCCCGATCGGCCAAGCTGAAGTTCGATTTTGAAAATCGGGTGGCCAGAATTCACCTGGTGGACAGCGAGACCCAATCGTCGGCTCTAGGGGCGGGCGGTGGCGATGTCAGCCGGGCCCTGATCAACGATCAGATTCTGGAAATGCCAATGCCTGATGACTTTAAGGCGATGGTCCCGCTCAAGCGTGCACAGGAGCAGACAAGTCGGGAAATTGTCGACAACATCCACAAATACAAGCAGTTAATGAAGACGGAACGTGCCAAGCATGCCGTAGCGGCTGGAATGTGGCTGGCATCGGGCCGGATCGATCGGGTGGACTGGTTCCATATGAAGAGCGTTTCGATTGATTACGCTTATTGGGACAGCGAGACGGCGAAGTCTCAAACCGAGCGTTACATGCGTTCCGCACAGGCTTTCGGGCCACTGGTGTTCGTTCTGATCGGGGCACCTGTGGGGATTCTTTTTGCCAAACGCGACTTCCTGAGTGCGTTCATCACCTGCTTTTTGCCGATTGTATTACTGTACTACCCGCTTTTGCTCATGGGAGTGAATCTGGGTAAAGAGCAGATCATCCATCCGATGGCGGCGATGTGGCTTGGAAATGCCGTTCTGGCTGTCGTGGGCGTGTGTTTTGCGATGCCGCCGGTGACTCGTCACTAAAAGCTTTCAGTCAAGTGGGTTGTGTCTCAATACGTGAACGGAAGTTGAACAAGGTGAAAATGCGATGACGATCCTCGACCGCCAGCGCTATTATGCCTATATCAAGGGCTATTTCATCTGCTTCACGGCTTTGACAAGCCTTTATATCATCATTGATGCGTTCACGAATCTCGACGAATTCACAGAGATCAACGACACGCCTCTGAAGCTCATGACCTTCATGGGCCGGTATTATGCGATTCGCACAAGTATGATCTATGACAAGCTTTGTGGCGTGATCGGCATGATGGCGGCGATTTTTGCCGTGACCTGGGTCCAGCGCAATAACGAGCTTCTGGCCATGTTGGCCGCCGGTATCAGCGCCCCTCGGGTGATCAAGCCGGTGATGATTTCAGGGGCCATGATCAGCGCATTGGCTGTCATGAATCAGGAACTGATTCTGCCACGCTTTGCCGACGAGTTACAGAAGTTTCCGGATGACGACGGCCGGCAGATGGTGAAAGTCTATGGAAGATACGATTCCAACAGGGTTTATCTGCACTCCTCAGGCGCATTTGCAGACCGGGTGACGAACACGATCGCCAATTTGAATGTGACTTTCCCGGTGGCCCTATTTGGAGTGACTGGCGAGCTTTCCGCACGCGAGGCTTATTTCATTCCTCTCGATCATCCGACGGCCCCAAACAAGGGCGGATGGCTGTTGAGATCAGCGAAGTTGACGCCTCCGAACCTGAGCGGAACGGAGCCGGTTTTGGTGCGGCTGGATTCGAAAAAGCTCGACGGATTCCCTGCACCCAAGAATGCTTCGGAAGAGGTAGGCGAAGCCTATTTTCTAGAGAGTTCAGCGACGTTCTCGACCCTCATCCGCAAGCCTTCGGAGTGGTTCCAGTTTGCGAGCACGGCCACCTTGATTTCCGCGCTTAACGACCCGTCGAACGAGCACGAGAAGGGCGATATCGCGGTGTTTCTGCACCAGCGTAACCTTCGTCCAGGGTTATCGTTTGCGTTGATGGCGTTATCGATGCCACTGGTGTTGGGCGGATTTGGTCGAAACATGTTTTTGAATCTAGGCTTATCGGTCGCGACATCGGCCGCATTTTACGCGACTCTTTTTGCATGCCAGTATCTGGCATCTCACGGAGTTTTCAGGCCCGAGATGTCGGCATGGATTCCGATGATCGGCTTTGGAACATTCGCCGTAGCTCGGTGGGACCGGATTAAGACCTGATTTTATGGGGTGATCGTTTAAGGAAGAGGCCAAAATTAACTTTCGTTTTTTAATCGAACCGTAGCCAAGCATAACGCGGCTTTTCCTAGCCGGTCTTGGCGCTAGTCCCGGTTGGATTTCTATTTCGCAGAAACCGTGGGCTATCGCCCGGCGGCTAGATTGGACCCCGTAAATCACAGGCATTCTCCCTGCTTACCTAGCCGGTCTTGGCGCTAGCCCCGGTTGGATTTCTATTTCGCAGAAACCGTGGGCTATCGCCCGGCGGCTAGCTTCGAACCAAGAAATGACCGGCGTAACCGTTCAGTCCCGCTATTGGCCTAATAATTGCGGTGCCGTTAATCCAGATCGAAATGCGGAGATTGCCGAGTACAGATATCCAAGCACCTGTCGCTTCTGAAGCCTCAGCGTTTGCACCACTGTCAACATTCGCTCCACAAAACGACACCCTTCGTCGCTCTGGCAACCAAATGCATTTTTCCGCCACAACACACCGGTGCGAAGGAGCCGCTCGGCATGATTGTTTGTCGGTTCGACACCCTCAACCGATGCAAACAGCCATAACGCCGGGTAGATTTCCACTAAATTCGCGCAGAATGTCGCCGCCTTCGTATCTTTGCACGAGCTTCCGTCTTTCAGGACAACCTCTAACTCAAG
>CAMBZY010000295.1 GCA_945872325.1 Candidatus Kuenenia stuttgartensis
ATCCGTCGCCGCAATTTTTAAAGAGCGATGTGTCAAGTGTCATGGCCCTGCCAAAGCCGAGGCCAATCTCGATTTGAGTACCGCCGCCTCTCTGGTTCGTGGTGGTGAAAGTGGGCCCATCATTGCTCCCCACCAGATCGACGAAAGCATCCTTTGGGAACGTATCAAAGCGAATGAAATGCCTCCCAAACAACCGCTTACGAGTGAAGAAAAAGAGCAAATCAAAGCCTGGATTCTGGCCGGCGCCCCTGGCCTGCCCAGCCCTTCTCTTAAAGGTGATGGAGACCACTGGGCTTTTAAGAAACTGGCCTCCATCGTGCCTCCATCAGTGAAAAATCAAAAGCCGATTCGCAATCAAATCGACCGGTTTATTGAGTCTGCACTTGAGCGGGACGGGCAGGAAATATCGCAGGAGGCACCTCGCCAGCGCCTGATCAGACGTGTCAGTCTGACCCTGACTGGCCTTCCACCTGGTCCTGAATCTGTAAAAGCCTTTGTATCTGATACTTCTTCAGATGCTTATCAACGTATGGTCGAGCAATTTCTAGCCAGCCCCCGATATGGTGAACGATGGGGAAAGTATTGGCTTGATGCTGTCGGATATGCGGATTCGAACGGCTATTTCAACGCCGATTCTGACCGACCTTTGGCGTATCGTTATCGCGATTATGTCATTAAGGCCATGAATAAGGATATGCCCCTGGATCGATTTTTACGTGAGCAAATCGCGGGCGATGAAATTTCCGGATTCAATCCTGGCCAAACGGTGACTACCGATGTGGCGGATCGCTTGATTGCAACTCATTTTCTACGAAACGGCCAAGACGGAAGCGGCGAGAGCGATGGGAATCCGGATGAAGTCCGCGTGGATCGATATACGGCGTTGGAGTCGTCCCAGCAAATCATTGCGTCATCATTATTGGGCCTGACCATGCAGTGTGCCAAATGCCATTCGCATAAATTTGAGCCGATCACTCATGAGGATTATTATCAATTTCAAGCCATTTTATCGCCAGTTTTTCCAGCTGCAACCGATTCTCTCTGGATCAAGCCCCAGGCACGATTTGTACTGGCCCCCACATCGGATCAGAAACGCGAATTTGAGCGGAATATCAAAGAGCTGGACGAAAAGGTCGCAAAATTGCAGTCGAGCTTCAGCACCTGGGTCTCTGGAAATCGGCCACAAGGTGAGGTTCTGTTCAAAGACGATTTCGACCAAGGAATTGCATTAACGCCCAGATGGTCAAATGTTGCTCCTTCCGATAATCAGTCAGGCGGGAGTCCACCGGTGACTGTGGATGCCAATAAAGCCCCATCAGCACGACAACTTGGGGGACGATTGGAAATCATTGCAGGAATTACGAGCGACAGCTGGCTGACCACTAAACAAAGCTTTGACTGGACTCCTGACAAGCTGGGAGAGGCAATTCAGGTCACGTTTGATCTGGTTGATACCAGACTTAACGGTCAAAGCAAACGGGCTGAACGTGTCGGATATTTCATTTCAACTCACGACTTCAACGATGATGGCAAATTATCAGGCGGTAATATTCTTGTCGATGGCCATCCATCGACTGGAACAAGTGTGATCGTGGATTATCCTGGCAAGGACTCAAACCCAAAGGGTGCAATCGGCCGCACAGGATATGTCGCCGGCAAGAATTACGGAGTTCGAGTGACGAATATTGGTAACGGTCAATTTCGTTTAGAACAACTGATCGACGGCTTTCCTGAAGAGCCTCATTTGACTCTTTCAAAAGAGGATCTACCCAGTGGAGGTTTTGGTTTCGAGTATCATTCCGATCGCAGTTTTGTAGTCGATCAAGTCATGATTGAGCGATTTGGAGAAACCACTGCGAAAGATCGAAATTCCATTGCAATTCGAAACGAAGAATTTCGACGCCGTCAGAAAGAGCTTGATCTATTAAAAAATCAAGCCTCAGGGCTGAAAAACAACCCGCCTTTCAAGATCTCGTGGGCAACCGATGTCAACTCATCTCCTCCAGAAACGCATTTGCTGATACGTGGAGATTATGCCAAACCTGGTGCTGTGATGGCAGCTTCACCGATATCGGCTTTATCCGCAAATAAAATTCCGTTTCAAACGACAAAACCTGCGGGTGCCCGCACCACTGGACGCCGCCTGGCTCTGGCAAACTGGCTGACGGATCCGAATGAGCGTGCATCGTCACTGCTGGCACGTGTACAGGTGAATCGAATCTGGCAGTCTTATTTCGGAACAGGAATTGTGGCAACGCCTGAGAACCTTGGCCTGAGTGGTTCTCCACCCTCACATCCGGACCTATTGGACTGGCTTGCAGGTGAATTGATCCAATCCGGCTGGAGCCTGAAACATGTTCATCGTCTGATCCTGAATTCCGGAGTTTTCCGTCAGTCAAGTGATACCACGGTAACGTCGACGAATGACAACCGATTGCTAGGCCGGTACCCGGCTGTGAGGCTCGATGCTGAGACGATTCGCGATTCCATGCTTCTTGTAAGTGGCGATTTGGACAGCTCAATGGGTGGCCCGTATGTCCCGATTCAGGCCAATGCAGATGGGGCGGTGGTGATCTCTGAAAGTGATCAGGGAGGGCGTCGCCGTTCGGTCTATCTTCAGCAGAGAAGGACTCAGGTGGTCAGCCTCCTGCAAGTGTTTGATGCCCCGACGATTGTATTTAACTCCCTGAGAAGGCCGCGAACGGCCATGCCTCTGCAATCACTGGCCCTGATGAATTCAGATTTTGTGAGAGCCCGGGCCCAATCATTTGCCGGGCACATTCTAGACCAGAAAATCGACGAACCACGTCGCATCCGACTCGCCTTTATGAAGGCTTATTCCCGAACAATCTCTGAGGATGAAGAAATCTCTGCAAGTCAATTCATAAAAAATCAAGAGCAACTCTATGCGCCTTCCTCTGAAGCCAGAAGCAAGGCCTGGATCGACTTTTGCCAATCACTTCTCATGAGCAACGAGTTTTTATATCTCGATTGAAATTCCGACATGGAGTCAACCCAAATGCAATTAAGCCCTGAAAAAGTTCGCGAATCTGTCACCCGGCGCGGCTTTCTGTCACAATATGCCGGAAGCCTTGGAGGAGTCGCCCTTTCGCACCTTCTAGCCTCAGGCGACTCTCGGGCCGATGTGGCCGATACCACACATCGCTCTGTCAAATCGGGTGGCAAGGCCAAATCGGTCATCTGCTTATTCCAGCACGGTGGACCGAGTCAGATGGACCTTTTCGACCCGAAGCCCGCCCTCCAGAAATACAACGGGCAAGCCTATCCCGGCGGCAAACTCGAAGTCCATTTTGACAAGCAGAAAGGCAACGTTCTGGGCAGCCCTTTCAAGTTTGCAAGGCATGGAGAGAGCGGAATCGAGCTTTGCGAACTCCTTCCACATACAGCCGGTATCGTCGACGACATCACCATGATCCGCTCGATGAAAACCGAGTCGGTCGATCATGAGTCAGCCCTGAGGCTGATCCACACCGGCCGATTTCTTGCAGGAATGCCCGTCTGGGGCTCGTGGGTCGTCTATGGCCTTGGAACGGAAAATGCGAATCTGCCAGCGTATGTCGTGTTGACCGACCCTGGTGGACTGCCGGTTGATGGGGAGCGTAACTGGTCGTCAGGCTGGCTCCCAGCCGTCTATCAGGGCACTCCGTTTCGGTCAGGCAGCACACCTGTCCTGGACTTGAAAACGCCTGCGGATCTTCCCGACAAAGCTCGGACAAATCAATTAAACTGGCTTCAGAAGCTGAATCAGGGTCACCTGAAGCGTCATTCAGGAAACACAGATCTTGAAGCGCGTCTGAAGAATTTCGAAACCGCAGCCCGGATGCAGATGGCCGTTCCCGAGCTACTGGACTTCTCTCGCGAAAATGCTGCCACGCACAAGCTTTACGGGCTTGACAACCCAGCGACTGCGGAATACGGGCGTCGTTGCCTGCTCGCGCGCCGGCTCGTTGAAAACGGTGTTCGTTTTGTGCAGATTTATATGAAAGGCCAGCCCTGGGATACGCACAGCAATAACGCTGGTAGCCTGAAAGGGCTCTGCGCCACAACCGATGGCCCGAGTGCAGCCCTTGTGAAAGATCTCAAGCAGCGCGGGCTTTTGGATTCCACAATTGTGATGTGGACCGGCGAATTTGGCCGCCTGCCGATCTCGCAAGGCACCGACGGCCGCGACCATAATCGACATGCATTTTCGATGTGGATCGCCGGCGGTGGTTTCAAAGGCGGATACACGCATGGTTCCACCGACGATTTCGGCTACGAATCCGTCAAAGATGTGGTGACGGTCCACGACCTCCACGCCACTCTTCTGCATACTCTGGGAATCGATCACCGCAAACTTGCCGTGCAGCACGACGGCCGTGGAACGAGCCTGACTGATGCTGAAGTAACAGGTGCCAAACTTGTTCCTGAACTTCTGGCATAAGAATTGGCAGGATAAATCGACTTTTTTGACGATTTCAACTGGCAACACTTCCACCACTGTGCGAAACTGTGGTTCAACTCTGCAAGTGGTCACCTTCCGAAACGGTCAACCTCGTGAATCAAGCCTCCCGCTCACAAAATTCGATCAAGCTCTATTGGCTGATCGCCTTCATGTGGGGCGCGTATTTTCTGAATTATTGCGACCGACAAGCGATTTTCGCTATGTTCAAGGTGCTCAAAAGCGACCTGGGCATGACCGACCAACAGCTGGGCCTGACGGGAGCCGTTTTCCTCTGGATTTATGGACTTGGCTGCCCACTGGCCGGTCAGCTGGCCGACCGATTCTCCAAACGCTTGATGGTGGTCCTAAGTCTGGCCATCTGGAGCCTAACCACTCTGGCCACAGGACTGGCCGGCTCGGCTATGGTACTTTTGCTGCTTCGAGCCGTGATGGGAATCTCCGAGTCGCTCTTC
>CAMBZY010000296.1 GCA_945872325.1 Candidatus Kuenenia stuttgartensis
GGATCACTCGTCACCTTAATGGTATTGGCCGCTGTGATCATGGTCCTGTCTGTGGGCGTAAAAGGCTGGCCTAGCGTTGTTTACAATCCTTCCGATCTTTCCATGGTCTCAGGCCAGGTGGTGGTCGCAAAAGATGCAATCGCTTCGGACAGTCCTTTGACTCTCGCTCTGGATGCTGTTGGGTCATTAAACAGCCCTGCCGGCATGCTGTTTCAGGCGATGGGGCTTTTTGGAATTGTTGCATCACTCAATGGTTTATCACTGGCCTCTGGCCGAGCCTTGCTGGAAATGGGGCGAGCGAAATACCTCCCGAGCTTTCTGGGAACAGTGCATCCCCGATACCATACACCTGCGAAAGCCCTGATTTTCAATTTTGTGGTCGGTACCGCAGCACTACTTGTACTCGACACCGCTAAACTCATCACATGGTCCGCTTTAGGCGCAGTAATGCTTTATATATTCTCGATACCAGCCTTGGTTGGACTTCGCAAAAAACATCCGAATCTTGTCAGACCATTCATCACCCCATTTTATCCCTGGATGCCGGCCATTTCATTCGTCCTCTCGATCTTCTGTTTCTTGGCGATGCTGATCGGGAACCTCGATCAACCAGGCGCATTTGCTCCACTCACAGAGTATGGTTCTGTCGTGATTGAATTTGGACTCTTCTGGGTTCTTGCAATGGTCTACTATTTTGCCGTTGTCAAACCTGGCAAACGCATTGCAACAACCCATGATTCCAACTGAGAGTTGTGATCAAAAATCAATCCTGGTTCAGGTTGAATACACGGGATTAAACCTCTATGCCAGTATTTAAATCGCAAGTGGGAGTGAATGTTTATCGATTCGAATCGCTTGCCGAATTGATGGCCCAGGCCACTCCAGCACGATCAGGCGATGAACTGGCAGGCGTCGCTGCTCCATCGCACGAAGCCAGGCTGGCTGCACGTCGGGCTTTGGCGGAACTGCCATTAAAAACATTTTTAAATCATCCCTTGATTGATCCTGAAATCGACGACGTTTCCCAACTGATTCTCTCCCAGCATCAATCAGACGCGTTTTTGCCAATTTCCGATTTAACTGTTGGTGAATTCCGCGACTGGTTACTCGAATATTCCACCACCACAGAACGATTAAAATCCGTGACTTGGGGAATAACCCCTGAAATGGCGGCGGCGGTCTCAAAACTGATGAGGAATCAGGATCTGATCCTGGTCGCGTCCAAGATCCGCAATGTCACCCGATTTCGAAATACAATCGGTCTCCCTGGCAGATTATCTGTAAGAATCCAGCCAAATCATCCGACGGATCATCCACAGGCCGTTGCAGCATCAATTCTTGAAGGCTTAATGTACGGCTGTGGAGACGCCGTAATTGGAATCAATCCTGCTCTTGATAGCCTGGATAATACCATCCGGTTATTGCAACTGATGGATGAGCTGATCGAGAAACTTCAGATACCGACCCAGTCTTGTGTCCTGGCACATATCACCACCCAGATGCAAGCCATGAAACGCGGAGCGCCGGTTGACCTTGTATTTCAATCGATTGCTGGCACAGAACTGGCCAATAAATCGTTCGGAATCAGCTTGAAAATGCTTGAAGATGCACGCGGGATGGCCTTGGAATTAAAACGCGGCACCGTCGGCGATCAATTGATGTATTTTGAAACCGGGCAAGGTTCATGCCTCTCTGCCAATGCCCATCATGGCCTCGATCAGCAGACTTGCGAAGCCCGCGCTTATGCCGTTGCCCGACAATTTGATCCTCTGCTTGTGAATACTGTGGTCGGTTTTATTGGCCCTGAATATCTTTATGATGGCCGCCAGATTTTAAGGGCAGGTCTTGAAGATCACTTCTGTGGTAAGCTGCTGGGCCTGCCTATGGGCTGTGATATCTGCTATACGAATCATGCGGAAGCTGACCAGAATGACAGTGATAACTTGCTGGGATTATTAGGAATGGCGGGCTGCAATTTCATTATGGGTGTTCCCGGGGCGGACGATATTATGCTGGGATATCAATCCACCTCGTTTCATGATTCGCATTTTCTGAGACAGACTTTGGGATTAAAACCCGCTCCGGAATTCGAAGAGTGGACGATCAATTTCGGCCTATCCAATCGTTCTGGAGAACTGGTTGGAACCGACCTCACCGGTCTGATGTCAGGGCTGAAAGGTCTAGAAGCGTGACACCCGAAAAGAAATTGTCAGTGGAATCGTATTTCGCAACGATCCGTCAAATCACATCGGCCCGGATTGGGATTGGAAGAACAGGCGGAAGCCTGACAACGGATCAGATCCTTGATTTCGACCTGGCTCATGCCCGTGCGAAAGATGCTGTGAATTCCGAGTTCAACGCTTTGGCATTTATGAACGATTTGCAATTGCAACTCCAAGCGATTCATTCAGGGCTGAGCTGGATGACGTTGCAATCCGGGGCGATTGATAAACCGACCTTTTTAAAACGCCCTGACTATGGACGAAGGCTGCATCCGTCATCCGTCGAAGAACTAAAAAAGGTTGATCAAAATCACGATCTGCTGATTATCCTGTCTGATGGATTATCGGCTCAGGCTGTGACTGCCCAATCACCTGGAGTTTTAAAAACCTGGTTACCGTTACTCATCTCAGCAAAAATCAAAGTTGGGCCAATTCTAGTCATTCCTCATGCGCGAGTCGGAATTGTCGATCAAATTGGAGAGATTCTCAAGCCCAGAGCGGCTTTGATTCTGCTTGGTGAAAGACCTGGCCTGGCTACTCCAGAAAGCCTTGGGGCTTACTTTACGTTTAAACCCCATGCAGGGCTCACGGATGCGGATCGAAATTGCATTTCCAATATTCATTCGTCAGGAATGGAACCCGATCAGGCAGCACATCAATTGCATTTCCTTTTAATGGAAAGTTTAAGAACAAGTCTGGGAGGAGTGTCATTAAGCGAGTTCATGGCAACTCATTCTGAAAAGCCAGAGTTAGATTGAGCCAAAGCGAAAATCCTCACAAAATCAAACCTGACAGGTCCAGTCAAGCTCTCCATAAAATTTGTCCTGAAGATCCTGACGAATTCTATAGCCTGAATCACCCATTTCGGTATTTTATAAGAAGGATTCTTCGCGCTGAAACGAATTTTCGGAACTCAACAGGCCCATCGTAAAATGACTGCCATTCATACGCATCGACGCCGATTTCTGCAAGACAACGCCATTTCTCTATCGGCCCTGACCGTGGCCTTATCCGCCGAGCCTTGGAGGCCTTTGCAGGCGGGTACGGCCATCAGGCCTGTCGGGCGCGAGTATCAGGCCGATATCGCAATCATTGGTGCTGGAGTGGGCGGATTTGCGGCGGCTCTTGCCGGATTGGAAGCTGGCCGAACCGTGGTCATGACTGAAGAAACCGACTGGATCGGTGGTCAACTGACCAGCCAAGCCGTTCCCCCTGACGAAAATCCGTGGATCGAGACTTTCGGAGCGAATCGAAGCTATCAGGAATTTCGTCGGCTGATACGCAATTACTATCGCGAAAATTATCCGCTCACAGATGAAGCCCGCCGCGACCCTCTCCTGAATCCTGGAAATGGTTCTGTATCAAGGCTTTGCCACGAGCCAAGAGTGGCATTGGCCGTGATGACGAACCTGCTGGCCAGGTATCTCTCCACGGGGCAATTGATTGTCCTGACGGATCATGTCCCGATATCCGCCGAGGTGGCTGCTGATACGATTAAAAGTGTGACTGTAAAAGATCTTAGGACGGGTGAATCAAGAACCATTCTGGCGCCGGTTTTTATTGATGCCACGGAGTTGGGCGACTTGGCAGAATTGGCCCAGGTGGAGCATGTGACTGGCTTTGAATCAAGGACGGAGACAGCTGAGCCACGTGCTCCTGATCAGCCACAGCCCTTGAATCAGCAAGCATTTACGATCTGTTTTGCGATCGATCATCGGCCCGGTGAAGATCATACGATTGAAAAACCACAGGAATACGCCAAGTGGAGCGATTATGTGCCCCCGCTCAAGCCAGCCTGGCCGGGTAAGCTGCTTTCACTGACGTATTCCAACCCTTACACCCTCGAGCCAAAAACGCTTGGTTTTGATCCAACGAAACCGGATCAGGCAGGCTGGTGGAAGTATCGTCGGATCATTGATGCCTCTAAGTTTGCAAGCGGAACCTATCCCACAAGTGGGGTTTGCCTGGTGAACTGGCCTCAGAATGATTACTTGCCAGGCACCTTGATCGGACCCGGTGTGACCGCTGAAATGGCCCGGAAGCATTTGGCGAGCGCCCGTCAGTTAAGCCTTTCACTGTTTTATTGGCTTCAAACGGAGGCCCCAAGGCCTGATGGAGGGACGGGTTGGAAGGGCTTGAAATTGAGGGGTGATTTGCTGGGTACAAACGATGGGCTTGCCAAATCGGCCTATATCCGCGAAAGCCGGCGTCTTAAAACCCGATTCACGGTGACCAGCAGGCACGTGGGCACCGAGGATCGTCTGGCTGAGATCGGCAAAAACTCTGGCCCTGTAAAGGCTTCCGTCTTTGCGGATAGTGTTGGAATTGGTGCTTACCGGATCGATCTTCATCCCTCCACTGGAGGCGATAATTACATCGACCTGTCGAGCCTGCCGTTCCAGATCCCCTTGGGCAGCTTAATTCCGATACGCCTGAAGAATCTGATTCCCGCTTGTAAAAATCTGGGCGTAACTCATTTGACTAACGGCTGTTACCGGCTTCATCCGGTGGAATGGGCGATTGGTGAAGCGGCGGGTTCTCTGGCAGCATTCAGCGTGAGTCAAAAACTTGGAATCCATGAGGTGTATGAGAATCCTAAGCAGCGTGCATCATATTTAAGCAGGCTTGAAGCTCGTGGAGTCAGCCGGGTGTGGGCAGAGACAAAACCGCTGTAACATT
>CAMBZY010000297.1 GCA_945872325.1 Candidatus Kuenenia stuttgartensis
TTCTTAATGAAATCAATGGCTTCAAGATTTTCATTACCACCGAAATGGTTCGGGAGCCATTCACCTGCCTTGCGCGAATAATCGAGATAAAGCATGGAGGCTACGGCATCGACCCTGAGGCCGTCGATGTGAAAAACGTCGAGCCAGAAGAGGGCGTTTGAGATCAGGAAATTGCGGACTTCAGGGCGACCGAAATTGAAGATCTTCGTGCCCCAGTCCTTATGTTCGCCAAGCCGGGGGTCGGCGTGTTCATAAAGTGCTGTTCCGTCAAATTCAGACAATGCCCAGGCGTCACGCGGGAAGTGTGCGGGGACCCAGTCGAGTATCACACCTAGGCCCGCTTCATGGCATTTATTAATAAAGTCTGCGAATTCTTTGGGGGTGCCGAATCGGCTGGTGGGGGCAAAATAGCCGGTTGGCTGATACCCCCAACTGGCGTCGAGCGGGTGTTCATGCACCGGCATCAATTCAATGTGAGTGAAACCACGATCGAGCACATAAGGAATCATTTCGTCGGCGAGTTCGCCATAAGTTAAAAACCGGTTGCTTTCTTCAGCGTTTAATCGCCAGCTTCCGAGATGCACTTCGTAAATCGAGATCGGTTGATCAAGCCCCTGACGCTGGGCGCGATGTTCCATCCAGTCGTTGTCCGACCACTCGATTTCGGAAAGATCTGCAACGATCGACGCCGTCTGCGGGCGCACTTCTGCCTGAAATGCGATGGGGTCGGCTTTGGTCAAGATTCGGCCGTCGCGGGTTCGGATTTCGAACTTGTAATGATCGCCAGCCTGCATGCCCGGTATGAAGAGTTCCCAGACGCCGCTTTGCTCACGCACACGCATGAGGTTTTGGCGACCGTCCCAGCGGTTGAAATCGCCAATCACGCTGACTCGTTCGGCATTCGGGGCCCAGACGGCGAAGGTCACTCCGGCCACGCCCTGATGATTCACAAGGTGGGCGCCGAGCTTGTCATAAAGTCTTTCGTGGGTGCCTTCCCGAACCAGGTGAAAGTCAAGCTCACCAAGTACAGGCTGGAATTGATAAGGGTCGATCTGTTCCCAGGTGTGGCCGTCGGTTCCTTCCACCTGAAAGCGGTAGGGGAAGCTGGGTGCCACTTTCAGGCCGATTTCGAAGAAGCCGTCGACTCCGATTCGGCCCATTTCGGAGCGTTCGAGGTTGTCTGAAACGATCCAGACGCGGTTTGCGGTTGGCAGAAGAGCTCGAATGACGGTTTCGCAATTCAGGGGATTTTGGCCAAGTTTATGAGGGCCAAGAATCGAAAACGGATCCCAATGCCGCGCCTGGATGATTTGTTCCATTGCCTCAATGTCGGTCAGGATCGGCTTGGTCATATGGGGCTCGTCGCAAGAAGCATGGATTCTTAAATCGGGCCAGAATCAGCCCGGTTGTCAATCTACTATCTTAGAACTAGTTTACACTTTTTTTGAGCGGATTCATTCATATTTCTAAGTGGATAACGATGAGAAGGCTACGTTTTGTAACGATGGTCAGAATGCGTGTTTCGCGAATGGCCGGAGGATGAGCATGTGAATCCAGCAAATTATTACAGCGACTTGGATTTGCCAACACACGACTTCCCTCGTAAACTATGACTTGACCCAAATACTCACCTTCGTAGAAATACTCTACCACAGCCGGATTCGTGAGTCTGCGTTCACCTGGCTGCCTTCCTCATCCTATATTCATTAGCTCAGAGAGCTTCAACCCGCCATGCCGACCATTTCTGACAAGCCTGATATCGCACTTCCACCACTGCCGAAAACTTGGAAAAGCCTTGGAAGGGCGTTTCTCGACATGCATGGCAAGATGGGCAAAATGCCTTGCCTTGTTGACAGTTCTGGTGCCAGGCTGGACTACCGCGAGACACTGCTTCGTACGATGGTTCTGGCTCGTGCTTTGAAGCGAGAGTTGGGCGACGAGAAATATATTGGGATTTACCTGCCACCTTGTGCTCCGGCAGCGATCGTGAATTTTGCGGTGACCTTGCTTGGCAAGGTTCCTGTGAATCTGAATTATACGATTGGCAAGGAAGTGCTTGATTCTTGCGTCAAACTGGCTGAGATCAAGACCACGATCACCTCTGACAAAGCCCTCCTGAAATTTCCAGCCAAACCGGAAGGCCGGTTGATCTCGCTTGAGAAACTTCCAGCACGGATCACCAAGGCTGATAAAGGGATAGGCTTTTTTCTGGCCAGATTCGCTCCGATGTGGCTGAGAAGTTTGATGCTGCCTGGGCTTCAGAACGAAAAGCCTGACAATATCGCGACCATTATTTTCACCAGTGGCTCGACAGGCATCCCCAAGGGCGTGGTGCTGACCCATCATAATGTGTTAACCAATATCTGGGGCGTGGAGACCCACCTTGGGCTTGAGAATGACACCGGGATGCTCGGCATTCTCCCATTCTTCCACTCGTTCGGGTTTACCGTCACACTTTGGGCGGTTCAGATTCTGGGCAAGATGGTGGCTCTGCACCACAACCCTCTGGAATCACGGACCATCGGCAAACTGCTTGAGCAGAATCCTGTGAGCCTTTTAGTCGCAACTCCCACGTTTATGGGTAACTATATTCAGAGGCTTGAGAAAAAGCAGTTTGTCAACGTTCGGCGGGTGCTTCTGGGGGCGGAAAAATTGCCTCAGGATTTGTCGGACACGATCATGTCCATTCTCAACATCAAAACTATTGAAGGATATGGCTGCACAGAGCTTTCGCCTGTGGTGTCGCTCAATGTGGATCACTCTCTGATCAAGGGCAACGGCAAAGAGGTGGACGGAATGAGGACCGGCAGTGTGGGCAGGCCGATCCCGGGAACCGCATCGAAAACGGTTGATCCCGAGACAGGGAAAGATCTTGCGGCTGGCGAGACTGGCCTTCTGGCCTTCAAGGGCCCGAACGTGATGAAGGGTTATCTGCACAACGAAAAGGCGACTGCTGAAGCGATTGTCGATGGCTGGTATATCACAGGCGATATTGGTCGGATCGACGAAGACGGGTTTATTTTTATCACCGACCGGCTAGCCAGATTCGCCAAAATTGGTGGCGAAATGGTGCCCATGAAGGGCGTGGAAGACGCCATCAGAACGATTTGCGAACTTCCGCCCAACAGCGTAGCCGTGGTCAAACTGCCTGATAAAACCCGTGGGGAGCGTGTGGTCGTCGTGCATGTGCCGATCCCGATGTCGCCCAGAGAAGTGGTGGACAAACTCAATCAATCCAGCATGCCAAAACTTTGGATCCCTGACAGCCGGAGCTTTATCGAAGTTGAAACCATCCCGATTTTGGGCAGTGGCAAGACCGACTACAAGGGAATCGAGCTGATCGCGGAATCAGCAGCGGTCTAAGCAAGATTGATAAAAAAGCAGCCTTGTGATGACCATTTACCGGTTGTCACAAGGCTCTTCGATTTTATGTAAACTGTGCTGGTGAATCAGTCGGCAATCGCCAGGTCGACCCAGCGGCGCTGGTCGAAGCTTTGAATTGTGGCATCGGCCACCATCTGTGCTCTCCAGCCTTCCAGATAGCTTGGAATGGCTTGACGGCCTTCGACGATGGCGCTCACAAATTCAAAAACGAGGTCGTATCGGAAAACAGTTGATGGGAGGCCAGCGTGAATGTCGCGAGGGCTGCCGGCTGGCTTCATGAATTCGGCGGGTACGGAAACTGGCTGAAGGTCGTGCTTGTGGCTGCCCAGGAGGATGTGGTTCGGGTCGTGCATGCGATAAACAGCCGATCCTTCGGAGCCATTGACTTCCGCCCATTCGTGGTGGGTGCCGTCTTTGTAGTGACCCTTGGCTAGAACTGTGCCTTCCCAAACACCTGTACAGCCGCTCTCAAACTGACCGATCAGGGCCGACCAGTCGTCGATGTTCGAGGGTGGGCAAGTGCCTCCATCGGGCGTGGACGTTCGCTCGGCGAATGTGGCCAGTGCGCCTGAGATGCTTTTGATTGGGCCGAGCAGATCCATGGCGAAGTCGATGCGGTGGATGGTCATGTCGAACAGGTCGCCGGCACCGGCTTTGTCCTTATACTGACGCCATCCCCAACTGGTTTCTGGAAGGTCGAGAAATCGCTGGGAGCGGAAGTGACGAGGCGTGCCCAAAGCTCCACTTTTGACCAGGTGACGCATGTAACGCATGGAAGGTGCAAAGCGATATGTAAATGCTGTCATGTGAACAACATCCGCCGCCCTGGCGGTTTCATACATGTCGCGTACTTCGCCAGCGTTCAGGGCGAGCGGCTTTTCGCACATCACGTGCTTGCCAGCGCGGGCTGCGGCGTTCGAGATTTCCTGGTGCGTGAAGTTCGGTGTGGCGATCACGACGGCGTCGATGTTTGGGTCTTCGACGATGGTTTTGTAGTCCGTCGTGGTTTTGGCGATGCCCCATTGGGCGGCTCGTTGGGCGAGGAGTTCGGCGTTGGGGTCGCAGATGGCGGCAATTTCGGCGCGAGGGTCGAGTTTCAGGCCTGGCACGTGGTGAAAATCGCTGACCTGACCGGCTCCGATAATGGCGACACGAACTGGGCCTTGTTTGGCTTGAGGCATGATTTTGAATGATCCTGGCTGGGTCGGGAGGAAAACGGATGGAATGTTGAAAATTTACCAGAAACCGAACCAATTGTCCCGATCAATTCTAAGCCATTGAAGCAGTCAGGGAAACCTGAACCCGTTTTCACTCCACCGAGTACTCAAACGGAGGATGCGTATCGGCGTATCGTGGCCGCCCAAATTTCAACGAGATAAACCATAGACAGACCCCAAAGGTGAAGACACCGATGCTGATGATCTGCGAGATGGTCATTCCATAAATCTGTGCGGATTCATCATTTCGGAGCTGTTCGACCATGAATCGGGTGATCGCGTAAAGCATGAAATAAAG
>CAMBZY010000298.1 GCA_945872325.1 Candidatus Kuenenia stuttgartensis
TGCTATGGAAAGAGAATCGCGACCTTCACCATGGTCAATTTGAAACCAGGCCACTAGTGGGCAGGTTGATCCGGGTTCCCAAGGTGAAGCCTTCAGATGGAATCAATCCACCGGCATCGGAAGTCGCGATCAAATCGAATTGAAAAAAACGATCAGGGAACGAGACGGGCCATAGAATTTCCATCGGCTCACAAATTCTTGGTCATGTGTGCGTTTTCGATCTCAACTCCCCTGACAAGCTGGGTTTGATGCTTGATGATCTCAAACCCGAACTTTTGAAAGAATGACTGGGCTGCCAGGCTGACGAATGCGCTCAGGAGAGGTATCTTTTGGTTCTCAGCCGTTTTTATAAGATGGGTCATCAAGGCTGTCCCCACTCCACGTCTGCCCCAATTTCCAGAGACGAAGAAGTGGTCGATAAAGCCGGACGGCTGAAGGTCGGTATAGCCAACGATCATGTCACCCGATTGAGCTACAAACGGCTGTAATTTGCGTATCCGTTCCACCCAATAGGTTTTATCGAGATTTTCAGGTGCCCATGCATCGACCTGAGCCTGAGAATAGTGGCGAGCTGCCACATCGTGGACTGCGGAGTAGAAGACGTCCCAGAGGATGCATTCTTCGCCGTCCTTAAGCTCGCGAATTACGATTTCAGACTTTTTTAAAGGGAGTTGGGGCAATGTTTTTTGAACTTCAAGAATCGGATCGCTTGCGGATCTGCTGCTCAAGGGCGGTCAACTGATCGTCCATGATGGCGAGTCTTTGAGGGTCGATCGTGATTCCCCCGAACCGGATCTGGTAGAAGGCGTCGACAACCAGATCGGGGATGCCCTCCAAACCAGTTTCGAGAAATCTGTCATAGAGTATCCTGCCAACCCGATCTGCAAATTCTCGGGGTGTTTCAGTCTTCGAACGCTTGAGATCAAGCTCACCCAGAAGCGATTCGAGACGCTGGTAGATGGCAATGCCTGGAGTGACAAGCGTCTGGGATCGACGTGTTGCAAGCCATCTCCCAATCAGACGACGCATCGTTCCTCGGGCCAATTGCAATAGGATAATGGCCGTGGCAGCCAGTATGAGTCCACCTGCGAAGCCCTTGGCGCTGAAGAATCGAACGAGATCCGAAATTCGACGGGTTCCATTCAGCAATTCTTTGACGGCTTCGATGATGATGAAGAAACCGGCCTTCGCTTCGCGGATCAGTGCGATGACTGGTTCGTAAATCAGCCTGTATTGACGCTCAGAGTCGAATCCGATGATGTAAAAGACCCAGACGTAGCGCACAAAGTCCGTGGCCTGACGGATTTGTTGAAATGTCCCAACCTGTGCCACACTTTCAGCCCGCTCGTTGGCTGGAGTGGGATCAAGCGTGATCCATCGTGGAGCCTGATCAGGCCCAGAGCTGACAAATGCTTCGACCCAGGCATGCGCATACTTTTCGCGAACATACATGACCTGCCCGAGAGAGTTCCAGTCGCCGCCTTTAAAGCCATTCACAAGCCTGCAAGGGATGCCTGCCGAACGAAGCATCAAGGCCAGGGCTGAGGCAAAGTATTCGCAGTGACCTTCCTTGCGGTTCTTCAGGAAGTCCAGAACCGGGTCGATCTCCGAATCAATTCGGGTCTGCTCCAGCGTATACGCGTACAGGCTGGGATCAAAAAAATGGGCTTCCAAGGCACGGGCCTGGGCCTCTGTATCTGTCTTGGAAACCTGAGAGATAATGGGTGCTGTGAGGGCCACTAATTCGGATTTCACATTCGAAGGCAATGAAGTCAGCAACTCACGCTGCGAATCCGAAAGTGGAGTCTCTCCAGGCTGTGGAGCAGCGGAGTCTTTTGAGGAGTAAATCTGATATTCATAAGTGTTAGCAAACGATCGCCGGTACATGCTTCCGTCTGTACTATTGAACTGGATTCCCCAGCGCAGTCGCATCAGCGATTCAGCCTTGATGACCGGTCTCAAGCCAAAAACGACGGTGCTGTCGGTCGGTTCCTGACGCACCTTCTGGCGAATCGTGTTTTTCAGGTCGGGGCGTGGTGGCAAATTGCCCTGAACGGTGTTCTGACGCTTCCACTGACCGTTGTCATATTGGCCCATGGTCACACCACGCCAATAGGTTTCGCCCTCCGGCATGATTTTGTTGTTCTCAGAGTCATAAAATTCGATTGTGAGGACAACAGAATTATTCTCGAGGATTTCACCAAGCTGACCAAGTTTCACTTCCTCATCAAAGCCGGTCAAGTGCCTGGAAATGCTGCCAGGTCGCCTGGAAGCCCGCATGTTATCCCCACGCGGCATAATCAGGAAAACAAGCACGGACATGACCATAGTGGTGGCCATGACACGAATCCCTGAGATGAAAAATGGCCGGTCGAAGATTTTGGGATATGGCTGATCAGAGGTTTTAATGCGTGCAGAGGCAGGCAGATTCACACCCAACTCAGGATAATTTGAACGTGCGGCTTCACGCTCCAGATGGAACAGGGTGAGTGCTGCGAGGCTTGAAATCGCCCAGAGGAAGATCGATTGGCCGACGATATCGCTTTGACTGATCACGGCCGAGGTCAGGACTATCACAAGGCCGAGGAGGAAGAGGAACCAGTCATCCTCAACACTTTTCGGCATCATGATTTTGATCCACGACAGATAGAGCAGCCAGTGACCAAGTGCGAGCACGAGCAGATCAGATTCAAGATAACGCCAGCCGATACGGACTTCAGCGAAGACCAGAGGGATGGAAAGCAAGGCGAGGGTGCTGCCCAATCGACGCGAAAGGCCTGAAATCCGGCCTCTGTCGACTTGCTGGAACGCCCAGACGCTGAGGATCAGAGTGACCAGTGGGTAGGCCATTGCCGTCGGATTATCGCGTGAGGAATCAATCGAAAGAGCGACTGAAGCCATAACAAGCATCAGGTAAACACTGGCCCTGAAGAGCCTCTCGAAGCGAATTCCGATCATGACCTGACTCTCCTTTCAGGCTTCATCGTAATGGCCCTGACGCGGTTTCAAGCGATTCTGAGTCGTGCTGTAATTTTGGGGAATCTTGTCTGACCTGATCTGCAATTGGACTCTTACGCTGGTCGAATTCCACCAGCCCGTCCAGCTCTCCACGAGAGACATCCAGCAGGATGAGCCTGTTCGAAAGTCCTCTGCCTGTGGCATTTCTGAGCCTTTCCGACTTTGCAGCCTCTTCTGCCAACTGCATTGGACGCGTGGTCACAACGACGAAAATCGCTTCCCGCAACGTCACGGCCGGCATGATATCCAGAAGCTGGTGCAGGGAAAGCTCGTGATTGGGCTTCATCATGGCCAGCGATTCGAGAACCTCGTGGAGTAATCTGACTGAGGCCTGTCCCTGACGCATGTCCGGCGAGGCGCCTGTCCAGCCCAACGTAATACGCCGACGTGCATTACGGCACAAATCGACGCTCAGGCTTGCAACAAATTCGATCGCCTTTTCGACATAAGCCCGCATCTCCTCAGATGCATGGTGACGAGGCAGCCAGGGGTCAAGCAAAATGGCAAGATCCTGCTCATTCTGCTGCTCAAATTCTTTGATCATCAGCTGGTTGATCCGGGCGCTGGTACGCCAGTGGATCCATCTTGGGCTATCATCGGGACGATAATCTCTTAGTCCGTGATATTCCTGTTGCTGAGCGGACCGGTCATGGCGCTGGCCCCGCCTGGTCTGGCTTGATTCACGATGCACCAACTGCCAGCGGCGCGTAAGTCTGCCGACCCGTGGATAGACGATAATCGATTCTTCATCATAAATCAGGCTCGAACGCTCCATCAGCCCGAACGGGAACCGGGTCAGGAGGGTCATGCATTGGGCTTTGTATCGGCCCCGGGCAGGCGCTACGATCGACCACCGGGCACGTTCTTTCGTCCCTCCAGCCACTCTGGAGAAGAATGCGCTGGGCTTAAAGCTCACTGCGTTTGGGATGGGGTCTGTTGGGACCCATTCGTCTTGGAGGGTGAGTGCCAGGACCGCTGAGGAGCGGGCGGAATTGTCCAGAAGGTAATCAATCTGGAGTGGATCACCAGCGAAGATATTGATCGGTAATCGACGCTTCAGCTTGACTTTGCGAAGCATGGCCGTGCTCATGAAAAATGATGTCACGAGCGGGCCGGCCGCAATACCACAGACAAGCAGGATGAGGTTGATCTGTTGATACCAGCCGATCAGGGCGAGGCCGAACCAGCTCACCCAGTATCCGAGCCCTTCTTTGGTGGAACGAAGTCGTTCGGTTGGGAGCAGCCAGTCAGCGGCTTTCAACCATAATCGTCGCCAGAATGATGCTCGCTGATTGCCCATCTTTGGCCCACCGGGTTGCTTGAGATTCGTGCGTTTCCGTCTCTAGTCAAACCACACTGACCGATGATATCAGACCGGAACTTCGATGCGATCCACAATGTCCCTGAGGATGGCTTCAGCGGCCCCGAATTCGCCTGCATTCAGGAACGATTTCCCAACAATTCTGTGAGCCAGGATCGGGCTGACTAGTGATTTGATGTCGTCAGGTACGACAAAATCACGCCCTGAGATATAAGCCAGTCCCTGTGCAGCCCGGTAAAGGGTAAGTGCTCCACGGGTGCTGACGCCGACTCTCAGATCGTCGCTTTCTCGTGTGGCCCGAACGATTTCCAGCAGATAGTCTGCCACGGAATCGTCGACCCGCACTTGGCGGACCAGTTGTTGCATGGTCAGAATCTCTTCCGCCGTCACCACTGGCTTGAGCTGTTCCACAGGCGAGCCGGTGCGGTGCATGGTCAGGATGCGGCGTTCTTCGCTACGGGCTGGATAGCCCATTTTTATGCGCAACATGAACCGGTCGAGCTGACTTTCAGGCAGAATGTAAGTGCCTTCGAATTCGAACGGATTCTG
>CAMBZY010000299.1 GCA_945872325.1 Candidatus Kuenenia stuttgartensis
ATCGCTTGCCTGTCCAGTTTCCTGGATCATGAAAACGTCTCTATATAGACATAAGTGCGATCTGCTGAGCTGATCCGTGCAGAATTCCCAACCATTTTTTGCCTTCCCATCCTGAGAAGTCAGAACTTGCCAAATCTGCCTAAAATCAGATGGGGTAAACGACTTGAACGATGGACTGAAGCCATATCAATTGGATCATTGACCAGCAGATGTACCAGAGATGCAGTGGGATAGGCTTGGGCTCAGGCTTCATTTTAACGGTGGACGAGATCAGGAGTGGATAGAACGGCAGCCACAGTCGCCCAACTTCGCTGAGGCTTTTTCCAGAGATGGCCAAGGCGATCAAAACCAGTGCCGTGATGACTGCTGGGGATGTGAGTGCTTGTTTGCGTTCTGTGCGGATTTGAGAAATCAGGCTGATTAGGACTAGAAAAAAGATTGGGAAGCTGAGTCCTATCGCGGTTTCCCCAAGGTCGGCCAGCAGCCACTTCCAGTAAGTGCGTGGGAACTCGATATAGAACCGGCCGTGGTTGATCTGATTGAAGTACCAGATGCGCAGAGGGTTAGAGCCTGTTACGTATCCCCAGAAGATGGTGATGGCCAAAAAGCCGACTCCAATCGCCAATATCTGCTGGGCTTTGGTCCGGATCAGAACCTGAGGAGTGGATAGGATCAATAGTGCGATGATCAGGCCGGCAGGTAGGAAGACGAGGCTGAAGAACATTCCGATGCCGAGGATGACTCCTGACAGAATGAGCCCGATCAGCTGGAAGGTGCTGATTCGTGATTGACGACAATTATAAGCCACTGCTACTGAGAAGGTTACGAGTGGCACAAAGGCGATATCGGATGCTGGCTGAAACATGGTTGCAGAGGGGATGACGGGCCAGAACGAGCTGATTTGAAAGGCGATTGCAGGCGACCCACCCAGCTTTCGGACAAGCAGATATAGTGGCCAGACGCTTAAGGCTCCGAGGAACCAGTAGGTCATGCCGATGGAAACGAGTGTGGCTTGATCGCTGGGCGACAGGGTCCCTTTCATCAGAACGTTTCGGGCACCGTCACGCATTTCGGCCGGCAGATTTGATATGAAAAATCGGGCGGAATTCGGGTGCGATTCCCAGAAATGCAACCACGCCCAAGAGCTTACAATCAGGCCTGGTGGATGCGTTCCAATATGGAGAGAGTCCTTGGATTTGATCCATTCCGGGTACTTTACGAGAAATTCAGGTAATTCGGCAGCTTCGGTTTTTGCGATCAGGAAGTACCCGCTACAGCCTGGGCTGAAGCTGCAAATTGGCCACTTGGCGAGCCCAAATCCATAAGGGGCGGATAGGTGCAAGCCAATTTGAAGAATTAAAGCTGCGGGGAATAAAGAAATTACGGCCAGACCATGAAATCTGGAACCATTCACAAATCTCATCATGGTTAACAGATAGAGCAGATAGCCTGTGATCGAGGCACCGGCAAACAGCCATTCCCGGTCGGATAATTTATTGTTAGGGGCCGTCCACGTCCACTCGCCTGGCACACCTGGAGGAATCCACCCACTGGTCAGCCCCAACATAATCATGCAAACCATGAACGGTGGGACGCTCCAAAGCATGATTCTCAAATATTTTGAGGCGACAGGGTGTGGTTGTATCGGATCGGCCATTTGATTTATCGTGAGTGAAACAAGGCACGCCGTGAATGAACCGAGTTTTTTGAGAATCTGACTCAAGCTGAGTTTAGACTACAACATCGCGAACAAACTTGCTATGCTCTTGATTCACCCCACCAGAGTCTGCATGGCGATCACCTGAAACGACTGGATTCTCTCTCAGATCCACGTTTTTGTCATGATCCCCACGAGGAGCCACTTCTACGATGCACTTCGACGACCCTTCGCTTAACACAGCATCTGCGATCAAAGATTCCGATCCCTGGTACAAAGGATTAACGAAATATCACTGGTTCGTCCTCATCGTGGCCGCTCTCGGGTGGCTCTTTGATACCATGGACCAGCAACTCTTCAACCTGGCCCGTGTCCCTGCAATCACAGAGCTTTATGGCAAGCCTGCCGGAATGTCGCCAGAGGACCTGAAGGCGGCCATCAGCTCGATGGGCGGAACGGCTACCGCCATCTTTATGGTAGGCTGGGCAATTGGCGGACTTTTCTTTGGCATCCTGGGCGACAAAATTGGTCGCGCCAAAACGATGCTCATGACGATCTTGATCTATTCGATCTTTACGGGTTTAAGCGCTTTCTCTACAGGTGTTTACGACTTCATGGCCTATCGGTTTCTGACAGGTCTGGGGGTCGGTGGAGAATTTGCGGTCGGTGTTGCACTGGTGGCTGAAGTCATGCCCGACCGGGCCCGCGCTTATGCGCTTGGATGGCTGCAAGCTCTCTCTGCTATTGGGAATATGACCGCCGCCCTGATCGCTATTGTGCTTGGTCTGGTGGAAGATACTGGAGTTTCCCGCTGGCGGATCATGTTTATTCTTGGCACCATGCCAGCCCTGCTGGCGATCGCGATTCGCTCGCGTTTGAAAGAGCCTGACCGATGGGCCAAGGCCAAGGTGACTGGCGAGGGTGCGGCCGTCGAAAAAGAGCTCGGATCTGTCCGCGAACTCTTTACAGATAAGACCTTACGCCGTAATACGCTGGTTGGTATGACCCTCGCATTTGCAGGCGTGGTTGGGCTTTGGGGGATCGGTTTCTTCAGTTTCGACCTGATTCGATCTGTCTTCAAAAAGCACTTTGAAGCCCAGGGGCTCTCCCCTGACATGGTCAACCAGAAATTGACTTTATGGACTGGTATCACCTCCCTCCTTCAAAACGCCGGAGCGTTTCTGGGCGTACACGCGTTCAGCAAGGTGACGAATACACGACTTGGCCGGAAGCCAACGTTCGCGATTTTCTTCGTTCTGGCGATGTTCATGACGGCATTCACTTTCTGGAACCTCGACAAATTCAGTGAAATCTTCTGGATGATTCCCCTGATGGGCTTCTGCCAAATCGCTCTTTTTGGTGGATATGCCATCTATTTCCCGGAGCTTTTCCCGACCCGCCTGCGCTCCACAGGCACAAGTTTCTGCTACAACGTGGGCCGCTTGATCGCAGCATTAGGGCCATTCACACTTGGCTATCTTTCAGGTACGGTTTTCAAATCGACGGGGGTCACAGACCCATCCATGCCGATGCGATACGCCGGTGTCTGCATGTGCAGCTTCTTCCTGATCGGCCTGATGGCCCTGCCTTTTGCACCTGAAACCAAGGGCAAACCGCTTCCTGAATGAGACGATGGGATTTGACGGCAATAAGGATTAAGGTGACCGTCCAGCTTTTTATGGTGGACGTCGCCTTGGTCTTTGTTAAACTATATTGAGTGATTGACCCGATCATGCCAGATATCCCCGCCTGACTCACTTTCTCCCCCCGTTCCGTTCCTGCCAACCTATCTCCCATTTCGGCAAGGAATTACAGTCAAAGCCATGTCTCAATTTCGCAATACATCTGATTGCCTCGGGCCGCGAGCTTCACGCCGGTCGGTGCTTCAGCTTGGAATGTGGGGCGCATTCACTCCGATCAGTCTGGGTGGGCTTGATGGGCTGGTTCAGCAAGCCAGGGCGAGTGCATCGGAGAGTTCGGTCAAAACCACAGGCCGGGCCAAGTCTGTGATCATGATCTTTCAGTGGGGCGGACCAAGTCAGCTCGATACATGGGATCCGAAGCCTGAGGCCCCTGCCGAGATCCGCGGTGAGTTTGGGACGATTGAGACGGCCGTACCAGGGATCAGGATCAGCGAGCATTTCCCCAAGCTGGCCAAGCATACGGACAAGTTGGCGATCATCCGATCCATGACGCACGACGATCCAGCGCACCTCTCGACAGTGCATCACCTTTTGACAGGCCAACTTGCGCCTCGACCGAAGTCGGATGCCGAGCCGCCTTCGTCGAAGGATTGGCCTTTTATCGGCTCCATGCTCGCCAAGGTCAGGCCCAACATAGGCCCCCTGCCCACCTCTGTGATGCTCCCATGGGTGGTTTCGCACCCTGCCGCGCCTGGTGGAAAAGGTCCCGGCCAGCATGGTGGATGGCTTGGGCATGGCTACGACCCGTTTTACATTCTGGCGGACCCGAACGATCCCGGCTTTCAGGTTCCCGGCTTATCTCTAGGCGATGGTTGCTCGATCGAACGCATGGATCAGCGTATGAGGCTCATGGATGACCTTTCAAAGAACCTCGAAAACGAGTCGTCCAACACCTGGGCACCCACTCATAAAAAAGCCATAAACGCTGTGATGTCCGCCACTGCCAGAGAGGCCTTCGACCTGAACAAGGAAACCGTCGCAACCCGCGACCGATACGGCCGCCACATTCACGGACAGTGCCTGCTCCTTGCCAGACGGATGGTGGAAGCAGGTGTCCCACTCGTGACAGTGAACTGGCATAATGATGGCCAGAACTTCTGGGACACTCACGGCCAGAATTTCCACCATCTCAAGAAACGGCTCATGCCTCCAGCCGATCGGGGCTTTGCTGCGCTGCTGGAAGATCTTGAAGCCAGAGGACTTCTGGACGACACCCTGATTGTCTGGACCGGCGAATTTGGCCGGACCCCGAGGATCAATCCCGCTATCGCCGGACGCGAGCACTGGCCTCGCTGTTATTCAGCAGTCATGGCAGGCGGTGGGATTCAGGGCGGCCAAACCTACGGCACATCCGACCGATTTGCTGCGTATCCTGCAACTTTGCCAACGAGCCCATCAGATATCGTTTCCACGATTTTCCACGCTTTGGGCATCCCTCACGACCTCGAAATTCGCGATCAACTCAATCGCCCCTTAAAAATCAGTTGCGGCGAGCCTTTGACCAGCCTATTTGGATAAAA
>CAMBZY010000300.1 GCA_945872325.1 Candidatus Kuenenia stuttgartensis
GCCTTGAAATGTCATGTTTTATTTGTGGGATGAATTGAGAACTTACTCGCCTTCGCCTTCACGCATCTCGGTCAGACGTTTGCGTAAGAAGCTGGCCCGCAGAACGTTGCGTTCATCAACAGCCAAAGTCTGGCCGTGGATTTTCTGTAGGTGAGCGGGCTGGGTGTTGATGAAAAGCTCGTTGACCTGAGCGATTTCGAGGTCGTCGATCAAGCCGAGGTTGATCCCCATCCGCACGCTCGACAGCAGCAGCATCGTTTCTTCGCTGGAGATCGTGTGAGCGGTTTTCAGAACTCCATAAGCACGACTGACTTGGTCGTGCAACACTTGGCGGCGTTCGGTCAGGAGGGTCTGCCGTGCTTTGCGTTCGTATTCGATCAGTTGTGGGATCACGTCGGAAAGGCTTTGGATCAGCTCCGGCTCGCTCTTGCCCAGAGTCTGCTGGTTGGAAATCTGATAGAAATCGCCGTAGGGCTGGGTGCCCTCGCCGTGCAGGCCACGGACGGAGAGGTTGATTTTTTGGAGGGCGCGGAAGAATTTGTCGAGATGATTTGTTTGGCCGAGAGCAGGCAGGTGAAGCATGACGCCGACCCGAATTCCGGTGCCGACGTTGGTCGGGCAGGCGGAGAGGTAGCCAAGTTCCTGGCTGAAGGCGATGTCGAGGTGCTCTTCAAGGCGGTTGTCGAGGTCGTCGATTTGTTCCCAGGCTTGTTGAAGGGCGAACCCGGAACGCATGACCTGGACTCGGAGATGGTCTTCTTCGTTGACCATGATGGATGCACTTTCGTCGTCGTTAAGTGCAACTCCACGTGGGCCTTCGCCCTCTTTAAGCTCGCGTGATATCAGGTGTCGTTCGACGATGAACTGGCGGTCGAGTTCGCTCATGCGTTCGACGTCGAAGTAATTCAGCTTGGCGTTCGCCTCGGTGATGGCATCACGAATCAGGGTCACGATTTCGCTTTTCTCGGCCCTGCTGGCTTTCGAGATGAACGGGAAATCGGCCAGATTTCGGGCCAGTCTGATCCTGGAACAGATCACGATGTCGCTCTCAGGGCCAGTCCCTTTGAGCCATTCGCCTGGTGAACGGGTCAGTTCGTCAAGTGTCATCTGTTCGCTTCCGTTGATTCTTCCGTTCGCGCAGGCGGTCACGTAGTTGGGCCGCCAGTTCGTAGTTTTGGGTCACAATGGCCTGACGGATTTCGGCTTGCCAACGCAGAGTCTCGAATCGACTTGGCCCACGCTTTGGCCATTTTCCGACATGCAGAGAGGCACTCTGGTTGGTCTCGAAAAAGTGGCTCAGGGTCGGTGCAAAGACTTGATAATCGAGCGGGCATCCGAGACGTCCACCGGTTCGAAACTGCATCAAATCCTGGCCACAAACGCTGCACTTCGGGTTCAGAGCGGCTGTGGGATTGGCCACTTCGCTGTTTTCCGATTCGGATGGATTGGAACTCATTCCGCATTCACCCTCTGTTTGAACAGCCGTAACCAGAACTCTACTGTCACAGAATACCAGCTAATTGCTCTGAAGCAGTGAAAATTTCTTGCTTAGGGTCTTAGTCAGGTGACGGATTTGCGGGATTCCAGCTCTTTGATCTGATCACGCACCCGTGCGGCAAGTTCGTAATCTTCGGCAGCAATGGCTCGTTTCAGGTCGTTTCTGAGCTGAATCAGGGATGTCAAAGTCTGCGTGTCACGCGGGGCTCTGTGCGGAGTCTTGCCGCAATGGCGGGTTTCGTCGTGAATATTTTCCAGCAAGGGCATCAGTTCTTCGCGAAACACCACGTAATCGTTTGGGCAACCGAGCCTGCCCGAGTTGCGAAATTCCTGGAAAGTCATTTTGCAGACAGGGCAAATTCGCTTCTCTGTGGCGGCCTCAGCGGCTGCTCCGGCTTTGCTCGACTGGTTGATGAACGCCTTGGCCAGTTCACTCACATCTTTCTTCGGCTTCTCTTCCGCTTCGGTCGACTCTTCGAGAAATGTCTGGGCGTGGTCATGACAAAGGTGGTGTTCCTGCCAATCCCCGTTCTTGTCGATATCGGTGATGTGATGGGTCACCGGTTTGGAGCAGCGTTCACACTTCATGCTTCAGGCCTGGGTCTCGGGGTATTTCACCGCTTGGCGATTCAGATCATCTTATTATAAGGCCAAATCGGCACAGTCAACCAGTCGGAACCATGTTTATGCTCGAATATTCCATGAAAACCGTTGCTGTACCAACTCATTCGTTCAGAGGATTTGTCATCCGTCTTCCCTATTGTCAGTTCAAACTCAACAAAACGAGAGCGGCCGTTTTCAGGCCACCCTGCTATTGTAAGGTTCTAATTAGACAGAGATTCGATCACGATCAACGGGACTGATTTTGACGGATACGCCGGCGAGCCAGAAGAGCGAATCCGGTTCCGACGACAAGCGAGACAAACGAGGCTGGTTCCGGAACGTTGGTCGTCATCAGATATCCCACCTGATTTCCGGACAAGTCGATGGCAGAGCCCGTGATGAATCGGCCATCTGTCGAGATTCCGTAAGCTGTGATGATTTTAAAGCCCGTTGGGATCGTGATGCCCCAGTTGCTGGTCGCATAATCTGAAAGGAGTTGCGAGCCACTTCCAGGGACCCAGATTACGGCACTGAGATTGGAATAATCGGGTGTGGCAATCGAGCCATTCCAGGCGGTTCCCACCACGAGTGGCTGATTCCCAAATTCCAAAATGCCGGATGTCACAGCGCGGGCACTGGCTTGCGTGAACCCTGCTGGGAGGCTCATGTCAATCAGAGTATCACTAATCGTGCGATCGACCAGAAAGGCGTGGGTCACCACATCAACCCCACTTTGGACATTCGACTCACCTACCAGCAGATTTCCGTTCGGACTGATGTCAAGCACTTTGGCGTAAGGGTTTGCGATCGTTGAGTCGAGTACACCATTTCCGAGCTGTTGGGTACTGTTCGCCACACCGGCGGTCGCAATGACGGCGACTCGGGGATTGGTCACAGGCTGGCCTGAATAGCCGGACGTTCCGCCTACCAGACCTGTATCAGAAACAGCGCCACCCCAGCCAAAGTTGGCCGGTGGGACCCAAGATGGTCCGGAGATCTGGCCTAAAGCGGTGCTGTTGGTCCCATCAGAATTCCAAGAGGCCATTTGTGACCCACCATAACCTGCTACGTAAAGACCATTTGGGCTTATGGCGGAACCGATGGTATATCCCAATAAAGTGTTCAGGCGGGTGAAATTCTGAGTGCCGGTCTCCCAGACCATCCCACCTGATGTTGTCGCCCCGGTGAAATAACCGGAAGCCTTTGTACCATCTGAGCTGATGCTCAAAACCCTGCCCTGAGTTCCCAGAGCAAATATCCCAGTGCCGGTGGTGTATGTAAAGGCTTCCTCATTTTGGCCCAGATTGGTGGTGGCTGCGACCACTCCGTTGTTGGATACGCCGAATCCAATTGATCCGGCATATGCGCCGGCAGAGACGTTGGAAACGCCTGTCGAGAAATATTCCACCTGCCCGGCGAAAGCCGATCCGACAGGTAGTTGCGCAATCAAGCCGGTGAAGCAAATCAAAGCGAAACGTCGAACCATCATGGCAAAACCTCAAATTATTGTTGGACGGAAACTGCAAAGCAAACGAATTTGACTCGCAGGTATTATCAATATCACTTTGAGAATGAGTTTATACCTAATCTTAACTAAACGCCAGATCATGATTGAAAATAGAATTTAACTTATGAAGTTCAGTGGGATTCAAACAACATTGATGCATTACCGCTACGCCGGTATCTCGGCATTCTCCAAGAGGCAGACTTCCACGTGGCCACCGAATCCAGCCACAATTTTTAGAATCGAATGAACGCTTCGGCGGATCGCGGCTGGGCCAACAGGTCGCCCCGGCCGTTGAAAGTCTGTGTTACTATCGGGTGCAAAGGGCGGCAGGATGCCTCGTCTCATGGATTCACAGCAAATTGCCAGTTCCACTGCTCCGGCTGCACCCAGACAATGGCCGACTTGCGGTTTCGACGCCAGCATGTAAGCATGATCCGCCTGATTTTCAAGTGATCGCATCACGGCACTGGCTTCAAGCGAGTCGTATCCTCGGGTGGCTGTGGCATGAAGGTGAACGGCGTCGATATGGATCTGGGACTTGTCCTGATCGACAACCTGGCGAATCACCCGGTGCATCACTTCCGATCTGTCATCGGGTTTGGTTGGGTGGAAAGCCTCCGCCCCAGCAGCCATTCTGTCGATACGGGCCAGGGCTGTTCTCCCGGATCGTCGAACATCCTCAGCACGCTCCAGAATAAAAATGGCTCCACCCTCGCCGATCAAGAAGCCGTTGCGCTTCGAAGACCAGGGGCGAATCCAATGGTCTGGCGATTCGCCCATAAATGCTGGGCCAGCCAACGACTTCATACGAGCAAAGGCCGCGTGAATCACGGGTTCAAGCGAGGCATCCGCCGCACCTGCAATGGCGATATCGCAACTACCAGTCTTTAATAAGCCGGCCGCGCGCCTGATGGCCGTGAGCCCTGTGGCACAGGCGGTGATCGGGGCCAGAATTGGTCCGCCGGTGCCGTACCTTGAAGCGATAAACGATGCGCCGGCGGATGGTGCTGCTACGGCCCAGCCGAGTTTTTGAGCGGCAATATTCCGAGACATGGCTGACGGATTCTCTGCCCAACGGCTTTGCAGGCGAACAGCGCCCTTGGACAGACCGACCACAACGGCCACGCGATTCTGGTCCCACAGATTGGGGTTGATTTGAGCGTCAACCAGAGCCTCGTCGGCGGCGAACCCAAGGATGTTAAAAACCGGGTCGGGCCACAAGCGGTCGATCAGTCGGTTTGGGACAACCACGGGATATCCAGCCCATGGCTG
>CAMBZY010000301.1 GCA_945872325.1 Candidatus Kuenenia stuttgartensis
TACCGCAGAACGACCAGAGGTCCGCTTTGAATCGGCCCGAAGCTTGGGCCTTTTAGATATTCCAAGCCAGTTTCGCCCTTACAATTACCTGCTGGTCACAACCGCTTTGGCTGAAGCGGTGGCTCAAACCGCAACTCAGATTTCGACCATGACTCCATCCGATTCCTCTCGTACGCAGCAACTTGTGGCCATCATGGCTGACAAAGTGAGCCCTGCATTTCTGGGTATTCAAGGGCTGGTCGATTCGGGAATTCTGAGACAGGCTGAAGTCGGTCAGGCTGATCCCGCCGCAAGAGCTGCTATTAATGAGCTTTTTGCCAAGATTAAAGACGTGGTGAATACAGCCGCGAATTACTCAAGGGCACGAGGCGATCTGATTCAAGCACGACGGGCCGACCTTCAGGGCCGGGTTGTTGAGCTTCAGAAATTGATCGACAAGCACCAACCGAAAGAACGGACCTTGAACAAGGGTGGTAAAGCCTTTGATATCAAGGCCAAAGCAGCACCAGCTCAAGTCGCGCAGGGGCAATAATCTCATTGACTGAAACTTTGAACCAACTCGGGTTGATCCACTTCCACTTGCCGGAATGGCGTGATTCTCACGCTGTGACCCAGCAAGTGGCTTTGGCTTTAAACAAAGGGTACAGGCGGATATTTCTGACCGGAGCACGAGGTGACCGTCTCCTGCTCGCCGGACTCACAGGCTCCTGGGAAGCCGAGGTCCGGATCGACGGCGATGTCGGAACCGAATTTGCCAGAGACTTAAAGGCCTCCAGCCTGTTTGTTCTCGTTAACGGAAGTACCGGGGCAGGTGCTGGTTACGGACTTAAGGCTGGCACTTTGGTCGTTGCCGGGCAGTCAGGTGCCATGCTTGGTACCCATATTGAAGGTGGCGAAATCTGGGCATTGGGATTTGCTGGAAGTCGTTTAGCGCACTGCTCCAAGGGTGGTCGGATCGTTGTTGGGAGCGGGATCGGACGGATGGCGATGGATCGTCGCATCAGTGGAACCCTGACAATCCGAGCTTTCCCTCATCCAGCCGAAGAGGCTCAGCTGATCGCCCAAAGAATCGCTTCGATTCAGGCCTGGCCAGAGGCTGAATCGTGATCGTTCATCTCAATCATTCGTGCTTTAAAGTGATTGGACTTTTAGCGATAACAGTTTTAACTATAGGATGTTCTGAAGAACGACCAGGCGAAGCACTCCCCAAGATCACGGTTGAAGGCCAAGTGATTCGCGAAGGTAAGCCATTGACCAGTGGGTGGGTGGAAATGGTCCCCGTCGATGGTGGTAAAGGCGTAATGCAGAGTGGGCCAATCGACCCTACTGGCCATTATCTGGCGACAGGCCTTGGCCCCGGTCTTCATGGGATCCGGGTGATCGTTCCACGGGACAAAACGCTCTTCCCTTTCGACCAGTTTTTTTCACCCATCAGGCGAACTTTCACCACGGATTCTGTTCAAACATTCGATTTGAATCTTTCGGAAGAGTCCACAAAACCAAAATAGTATGTCACTGAGCGGAATTCCCCGACCGCACCATTTCAATTTTTGCCAGAACCATCAAGAATAAGTTCTGTCGTAAACTCAACTGGATCCATCACAAGAACGGAATCAGGTCCATCAAATGGCTTATGCTCAAACGATTTGGAAGTTTCGGCAAGCGGATCCCAAGGTGATTGAACGGCTGACGAAGAATTTCCGGATCGACCCCGTTGTGGCCCAGATTCTGGCTCAGAGGGGTATAGACGACCCGACCCGGGTGGAGCGATTTCTTTATCCGGATTTGAAACGCCTCACCGAGCCGGAGGCCGTTCCAGGTGTGATCGAGGCCGCCAAACTCATCGACGAAGCGATTCGCGCCGACCGAACCATTGTGATATACAGTGATTACGACGTTGACGGAGTCTGTGGCCTGACAATCCTCTCGGAATGCCTGCGGATGGCTGGCGCCAAGAATCTGGTCCCATATATTCCTCACAGAATTGAGGAAGGATATGGCCTCAATCTGGATGCCATTCGCTCGCTGGCCTCAGAAAATCCCGGTGCCCTGCTGGTCACGATCGACTGCGGAATCACTGCGATTGAGCCTGTGGCTGAAGCCAAACGGCTGGGCCTTGATGTGATCATCACAGACCACCACACGTTTAAGGAGACTCTGCCGGAAGCCGATGTACTGGTTCATCCGCAACTCCCAGGCGGCGATCCATTTACTGCGAACCTGTGTGGCACAGGGGTTGCGTTCAAGCTGGCATGGCAGATTGCCAAACAATTCGGTGATGGCAAGAAAGCCTCCCCTGCCCTTCGCGACTTTTTGGTGCGTGGTCTCGGCCTGGTCGCCATGGCAACGGTCGCCGATGTGATGCCATTGGTCGACGAAAATCGGATTCTGGTCAAGCATGGGCTTGAAAGTCTGAACAAGCGTCGCACTCAGGGGCTGGAAGCCCTGATGCAAATGGCGGGCGTAAAGCCTGACAGGCCAGTCACATCGACCACTATCGGATTCCAGATTGCTCCACGAATCAACGCGGCTGGTCGGATGCTGCATGCATTCACGGCTTATGAGCTGCTGACTTCAAAAACGCCGACTGAAGCGCAGCAATTGGCTGATATTCTGGAGGAGTCGAACCGATCCCGGCGTACCATCGAATCAGAGATTGTGGCCCAGGCTCGCCAACAATTCGAGAACGATCCGAATGCCGAGACTCGTAACGTGGTGGTCGTGGCCGATGCCGGCTGGCACCTGGGGGTGGTCGGAATCGCAGCATCCCGGCTTGCGGAACTTTTTCATCGCCCTACCATCATTTTAAGCATTGACGAAAATGGTGTCGCACACGGGTCAGCCCGATCCATTCCAGGGTTTGATTTGGTGAAAGCTCTGGGCGAATGCTCTGAACATTTGAAAACTTTCGGTGGACATGCGGCCGCTGCTGGCCTGAAGCTGAATGAGAGTTCGATTCAGGCTTTCAGAGAAGCGTTCGATCGAGTTGTGGGAGCAAATCGGACCGATGTTTTAGGTGAACGTGAGCTTTGGATTGATGCCGAGATCATGATGTCGCGGCTCGATGTCGGGTTTGTCAAAACCATCAACGACCTGGAACCGCACGGCAATGGTAACCCCCGCCCCATTCTGGCGATCGGTGGAGTGGAGCTGTTCGGCCAGCCCCTTTTGATCGGTCAGGATCAAAAGCACGTCCGCCTGAATATGAAACAGGGCGATAAGATCCTGAAAGTGCTTGCATGGAATCAGGCAGAGCAATCGGCAGACTGGCAGCCGGGCGTGAAATACGATATTGCCTTCACACCTTCCATCAACGAATGGCAGGGCCGTGTCGAGGTGCAGGCTGAAATGAAAGCGATCCGATTGAGCGGAGTTTAAGGCCCGGAAGGGGTTTGGTTAAACTCCATCGCAAACATGTTTAACCTTGCGATATAACACGGATTGTGCCAGTGCCCCCTTTGTATCAGATGATGGATACATTAGTATAAGGACCTGTCCTGCGATTGGACCAATCGGTTCAATTGAATCTGAGTGAGGCGAAGAATGCTTGACCGAGTCTATGTTTTTCCTGGGGTTATTGAGATGAACGTGCAAGCCCGTCGAAGGCTTGGCGTGAATATTTATCTGATCGACGGTGGATCAGAATATGTATTGATTGACGTAGGTTTTCTGGATGATTTGACGGACGTTCTGGAAATGATCCGCCAGATGAATTTTCGTCTTTCAGACTGCAAGATGGTGATCGCCTCGCACGCCGATGCAGATCACGTTCAGGCTCTTTCTCGAGCCCGCGAAATTTTGAAATGCAAAGTCGCAGCGCATCCAAAGTCAGTCCATCCTCTTGAAACCGGCGATGAAATTGCAACTTACGCTCGCATCGATGCCCAAAACATTCTAATTCCGATTCAGCCCTGCAAAGTGGACATCACTCTTGAAGAAGGCCAACTGTTGAAGGTGGGCGATAAAACGCTGGAAGTCTGGAGCACTCCAGGACATACGGAAGGCCAACTCTCGTTCCGGATGGGCGATTTACTCTTCTCAGGCGACAATATTTTTCGTGATGGATGCGTTGGTGTGATTGATGCTCACCATGGTTCAAATATTGTCGATTATATTAAGAGCCTGAAGCGGATTCAGGCCTGCGATGCCAAATGGCTTTTACCATCGCATGGGCCAATATTCCGCAAGGACAATGCTCTGATTGAGGCGACCATTCAGCGTCTCGAAAGTTATCTACACATGTCAGATTTCGGCACATGCGCCATCGACTGGCCCCTGCTCGATAACTGGGAAGATGAATTGACACGCGGCGTACTTCCTTCGTAAATCGTCTGCAATTGTGGGCAGGTGGAAAGCCTTATCTGAGTAGGCTTTCACGCCTGTCATACATTTGACTTTCGACTGTCTTGAGTGGGCCCATCACGGCCACAAAATCATCTAGTCGATAATCAGGCTTTAATCTTCGATCAATTCGCTGAAGATACGCATTCAATTTTTCGCGAGATTTGGGATCGGAAATCAAGGTATCCCAGAATAGCCACGACTGACTGTATGCCATTTGAACCAGATTATCGTCAGGCGAATCAAAAACGGAATCGTCGGCGATTAAATCGCTTAATCCAATCCAGGCTTTTCGATTCTTCTTCATAATCTGTGCCATCACACCCAGTCGGGGTGCATTAAGCTCGCCGAATCCAGGAATAATATTATTGCCTGCTGGTTCTGCGAGTGTGGCAAGCCCTTCACTCACGATCATTGGGACATCGCCCCTGATATTTAAAAGGCCTGAATTGAAACTGATCTGATGGGTGATTTCATGAATCATGGTGACTTGATTGGCACGCTCAAGGTCGGATCGGGTCGAGCGGGAGCG
>CAMBZY010000302.1 GCA_945872325.1 Candidatus Kuenenia stuttgartensis
AGCGATACCCGCCGATTCGAGGATCGGCAGCATGGCCTCGGCGATTGTTTGGTTTGGGACAGGTCGGGTGATGTCGCAAATTACGATGCAACATGAGTTTCTGCCTTTTGCGAGCTCTGCCAGAGCGGGGGTACCGGTGGGGTTGGCCAGCTTTTCGGCGATCACAGGAACTGGATCTGAAATCGGGATGGCCGGATGAATTTCCAATGGCCCGACCACGTGAGGGTGATTGATTTCAACATCCAGACCAGTTCGGTCGTAGGCCAGTTTCACTCGCATGGGCGTTTTTGAATCCAGAATGATAGATGGTTGCTGAGAAAATCAGACGCTGAAGATGAAGAATTCCAGCCGACGTTTTTTGTTCGTCTGCTGGAATCAGTTGATCAGATTATATCATGATTATGAGTAGGTTCGTTAGTGACTTGGCAGATGTGTTGCAGCTGGAACCAGAATCATGTCCAGGGGGTCGGTGGCCACAGCCGCATTGCCGTCACGATTGGTATAAAGGTCGTTGTCGAGTTTGCCGACCTGACGATTTCGGATGAACGAGGTATGGCCATCTGCGAAGATCACGTTTTGGCCGTATCCACCGTGGGTTGGGCTGTTTCCTGCCTGAACCTGGAACTTGGAGTTGTAGGTTGGCCTGTCAGCCACGAGCGGTAGGATGGCTCGAAAGGGATCGACTTTGGATCGTTCCAGATGGCGAACGCCTTGAGTACCGGCCACTCCAGGATGAATTGCGTAAGCTTCAGCCAGAAGGCTCGTGAATTTCAGATCCAACTCTTCTGTAAAATTCCTAAGTTCTTGCCAGCTCGGTAATTCACCAACGCAAACCTCGTCAGGACAACTGGGGCAGGTGAGGGGGACGGTTTTATCAAGGTGCCCTGAATGAAGGAGCAGACTGATGGTCGCCCCCACGGGCAGTCGATTATCGTGTACGGCAGCGTTTGCATACATATTGTATGAGGTGGAATATTGTTCCATTCCACGCCAGAGTTGCAGGAGATTGCTCGAGCAGGCCAGATTGGCGGATGTGAACTGAGCTCTTTGGAGGGCAGGAATGGAGCCTAAAACGAAAGCGAAAAAAACCGAGGCGGCAACCGCAATATCTGCCGCCCTCCACCTGGGCTTAAAAATCAAGGGCTCTCGCAATTCGTCGTTGATCTGCTCGTAATCTTTTATTCGCGATCTGGTTCGGTCAAGTAGCCCTGAGGGCGGCTCAAAGGCATCCGCCGATTCGTCGTCCAATCCATCGTCAAGTAAGAGATATAAATTCTGACGAATTCGGTCGACTTTGAGAGAGCGGGCCTCAGAGACCTCTTCCGGCAAAGGTGAATGGATCTGGAGGAAGCCCCTCGGAGGTTCGTCGTCCAGTAATCCGAGGGCAATGCCGATGAGGTCTTCGGTCTCGTCATCATCCTTGGGAGTGTTTGAAAAAGGCTTCATGGGATCAATCCTCGTCCTCGTTCGACATGTGATCAATCCTGGCCTTTTCAGCGATTTTCGAAAGTGCTGAATGGAGGCGAGATTTGACCGTGCCTACGGGCACATTTAAGATATCGGCAATTTCACGGTATTTTAGATCTTGATAGTAGGCCAGAACCAAAGTTTCACGGAGTTGTTCAGGCAAGGAGTCGATCGACTTCTTGACCCACTCGCGCCGTTCCTCGGTTTGAATGCTTGCAAGGGGATCGATGTCGCGACTGGTCAGCAAGGCCTCAAGGCCATTACGCTGAGGTTCGCCATCCGCATCAACACCTTGTGCTGAAAGGCTTTGGGTTGGGTGGCGGCCCACTCGGCGCAGGGAATCAATGGCTTGGTGATTGGCGATGGCATAGATCCATGGCTTGACAGGCCTACCCTCTTCGTAGAGGTGGCGCTTTTGATGGATTTGCAGGAATGTGTCTTGGAACACATCGTCGGCCAAGCTGGCATTACCCAGATATCGAACGAGGTAGCGATAGATTTCGCGCTCGTAGCGCGCCATGAGGGTACCGAAATCAGAGTCGTTTCCAGTGTTGCGGTATCGCAACATCAGGTCGTTATCTGAAAGGCCATCAGCATCAGGCAACGCCGCTCGGCTTTCACCTTTTACTACGCCGAGTTTTAACGTTGTGTTCGCCACTGTTTCTGAAATTCCATGAAAAAAGTGTGTCACACCAGAATATCGCGAATGACTCGTCCGCCCACATCCGTCAAGCGTTCGTCACGGCCGCTGTGTAAAGTCGTTAACTTCTTATGATCCAAGCCCATACAGTGAAGGATTGTCGCATGAATGTCGTTGATGTGGGCCTTGCCCGACACCGTGTTCAAGCCGATCTCATCCGTTTCTCCGTAAATCTTACCGCCCTGAGTTCCGCCACCGGCAAACCACATGGTAAAACCGGTCGCATTATGATCGCGGCCCCGGCTACCCCTCTGAGCGACAGGAGTTCTACCGAATTCTCCGCCCCAGATGACGAGCGTTTCATCCAGCAGTCCGCGACGTTTCAAGTCGGTCAGAAGTGCCGCGACGGGTTGATCCGTCAAGCCACACATCTTTTCGTGGTTGGCATTTACGTCGTCGTGAGCGTCCCACTGCATCGCCACAGGTCCACCGCCGGAATAGAGCTGGACGAACCGGACTCCTCGTTCCACCAGTCGCCGTGCAACTAGACATCGGCGACCAAATTCGTCGGTCCGTGGGTTGCCTACTCCGTAGAGCTTTCGGGTCTCTTCAGGCTCGTTCGACAAGTCGACGGCCTCAGGAGCCTCTGCCTGCATCCGGAAGGCCAGTTCATAGCTCGAAATTCGTGCGGAAAGCTCGGCGTCACCGGGTTTCAGGGACGATTCATTGAGATCTCTGAGAAGATCTAAAGTCTTACGCTGACGGTCTCTGGTGAATTCAGGACTAGCTGAGGCAAGGTTTACGATCGGGTTCGGGCCGGCTCGAAACAACGTGCCTTGATAAGCGGCCGGTAGGTATCCACTGGACCAGCAAGGGGCTCCGCCTTCCGGAGTGCCCTCAGGCTGCCCCATCACAACATATGCAGGCAGATTTTCAGATTCTGATCCCAAGCCGTAAGTCAACCAGCTGCCTAGACTTGGGTGGCCCATGAAGATCCGGCCCGAGTTCATTTGATAATGCGCAGGGGCGTGAATCACGCTGTCCACCACGCAGCTTCTTACCAGCGCAATATCGTCGGCCAATGGGTGCATGTTCGGAACAAGATCCGACATGTCCATGCCAGACTCGCCGCACTTGAACCACTTCCGAGAAGTACCCAGACAGATGGGGTCGTTTTCCAGGAACTGGCTGTTGATTTTGCCAAAACTTTCTGGAAGTCTCTTGCCGCTAAGCCTGTCAAGGGAAGGCTTTGGGTCGTAAAGCTCCATCTGGCTGGGGCCACCGACCATGAACAAAAATATACATCGCTTGGCTTTTGCGGCGAAGTGTCCAGGATGTGCTGCGAGTGGATTTGCGAGTGACGAACCGTCCGCAAAACTGCGGCCTTCTGTACCGAGCAGGTGCTGGGCAGCCAGCCATCCAAAACCGGCGCCGATTGTCTGAAGAAATTCGCGGCGTGAAGACGAAATCGGAGGAGTCTGGCCGGTTCCAAACGGGCCTGGACAACGGTGAGTTGTACCGGACATTGGCAAAATCCCCAATCCTTTTTCGAAAAAGTGCGTTGAATCGAGACCTGATCGTATCAAAATCTGGATCTGTGTAGTAGACGTGCTATCGACTCCAGGTGGAATCGTCGCGAGTCCTCAAGGAATGTAGAGGAATTCATTGAGGTTCAATAGAGTCAGCCCCAAATCCGTCCAAGCTTTTTCCGATGGATTCTGGCCGAGAAATTTCGTGATTTTTGAACGCTCCGTGTCGGTTGGCTTTCTGGCGAGAACACGTTCGTAAAGTTCATCAATACGATGATTTAAAGGTGTATCAGGGCTCGCCAGCACCGCCAGTTTTTGGGCTGCATTCTGGGTGAACGCGCTATTGAGCAGCACCAAGGCTTGAGGGGCATGAGTGCTGACGGATCTGACAGGGCAGGGCGACTGGGTATCAGGCGCGTCAAATGCGTCGTAAAGTGCATAATGCACGTTCCGCTTGCGATATACGAAAATCGATCGGCGGTTGAATTCGTCCGGATTCAGATCCACTGGCCAGAGATCCACCACCTCGGCCTCCGTAAAGATCAGCTCTTTGATCTCGTTTTCAATCGGCACCTTCACACCAGGACCACCCATTTTGACATTCAGTTGGCCTGTCACAGTCAGAATTGAATCGCGAAGCCCTTCCGCTTCGACCCGTCGACGGTTCATTCGATAGAGAGTTTCATTGTCTGGATCGTCTCGTTCCTGATCGCCGATTGAAACGTCTGATCTCATCTGATAAGAACGACTTGTAACCATCAGCCTGTGCAGCGGCTTGAGCTTCCAGCCGCCTTGGACAAGCTCGGATGCGAGCCAGTCGAGCAGTTCCGGATGGCTTGGTCGCTCGCCCCTGGTGCCGAAGTCAGAAGGCGTTGCCACAATTCCCCGGCCAAAATGGTGCTGCCAGAGGCGATTCACGATCACTCGGGATACGAGCGGATTGAATGGATCTTTAAGCCAGTTGGTCAACTCGATACGACGGCCTGAACTCTTTTCAGGAGCAGTAGTTCTGGCATCAGTCCAGGCTTTTTCGCCAACTGAGGCAATCACAACGCCGGGCGGTCGTGGTTCGACCAATGGGCCTCGGATGCGGTAATCGCCGCGTCGATAAACGTAGGTTTCAGGAGGCTTTTTCTTGTCGTCCTTGACCGCAAAGGCATGAGCCGGCGGTTGAGGGCGGGTACGATCAAGTTCGTAGACGGCTTTTTTAAGCTTTTCACGCTCGGCGAAATC
>CAMBZY010000303.1 GCA_945872325.1 Candidatus Kuenenia stuttgartensis
AACGAGCCGATCAAAAGGCTTCAGCGCAGGCGGAATTGGACCCATCGGGATCATCCTATGACCGTCACCTGTGGCAGAACAAGATGGTCCGTTTTGCGACAGAGGCCAAGGAAATCGCCAAGATCGATTTCGCAGGACACGTTGCGGAACTCATGGCAGAACACCGTAACCTCGGTATCTCAGATGAATTGGCAAATGCCACTGCGTACTCCGCTTTTGAAACGGCTGTTCGAAACGTTGTGGCCGACCGCAAAATCAGCCTTGCCGAACACGCATATCTCGACGCCCTGAGAGAGGCCCTGGGCTTGCCCAACGAAACCGCCACAGAAATCGTCAAAGGCGTTGTGGCTGATGCCGAGTCTGTTTTCCAAGCCAAAATCGAAGGCGTTTAACCCCCCAGCCTGTCGCCCCTTCAAAGGCCCGAATCGGTCAAACTGCATCAAGGAGCCACGGCTGGCTGAGTGTCGTGGCCCGGCCTTGGCGGCTCTTCATTGCCCAAGGCTGCTGGCAATCGCTTCGGCTTCATGTCCCGGTCCACGCACGCGACCGTGGAATGGCCAATCGCCAGAAGTACTGTTTCTCGATACACTTCGTATCGGTGAACAATCTTCACATGAGTCGTTCGCTCAACAATTGTACGCAGTGTCAGCACATCGTCATAAAATGCTGGACGACGATACTTACAGCCCAGATCCGAGAGCACGATCAAGCTGCCCTCATCTTCCATGTCTTTGTATGAATAACCTTTATGTCTGAGGAACTCGACCCGGCCCATCTCAAAATAGACAAAATAATTGGCGTGATGCAACAGCCCCATCCGGTCCGTTTCCGCATAACGCACACGAATCTGCATGTCGAAATAAGGCTCTCCAGTGGTCATGGCCGGCGGAGCGACGTGAATGTGTGGGATCGTCATTTTCGGGAACTCTCCGGTGCGTTTGGTTTCTGTGCCAGGGAGTGTTCATTCTGGGCTGGATAGCTGCGAATCACAAGTGGATATGGGTCGTAAGGCCACTGTTCACGGCTTGGTGACTGCGGCTTGAAATCGGTGTTAAGCCATGTCATGAAACGCGTTGGAGAATGTGTTTGATGATTGTCAGCCAGCCAGTTTTCATATTGCTGGAACTGTCTCAGAGTGACAACACCATCGCCAAGCCCAAAAAACATGTACTTCCACGAGAACGATTTTCGAGCCTCCTCCAGAGACTGCCCTTCAGTCAAAAGTCTCGTCATGGCCGAGGCCAGACCGGTACGTTCAGACCCATGAAAACAGTGAATAAGCAGGGGCCTGGGTGCATCGCGCAGAACTTCGGCCAGGCTCTGGGCCTGATCGCGGCTCATCCAGTCGCAGCTTGAAAGAGGCATGTCAATTTGTACGGCACCTGTGGAAAGCGTGGCCGCTCGTTCTCGGTCATACCAGCCATCGCCCGGATTTGGGCCACGCAGGTTCAGCACCGTGCGTATTCCAAGCTCTTGAATGGTCTTTGCAAGCATCTCAGGATCCATCTGATCCGACCGATAGACCGGATTCGGGCCCGTAATAACCACCCCGAAATTGTCAACGGAGTGTCGCCATGCCCAGAAGCTGCCCACCAGAACCGCGAGGGTTGCGACGATGCCCCGGACCGTCCAGCGCGTCATACGCAGTCGGTTCATATCCAGTCTCCTTAAGCATATACGTCGAGTCAGCGAACCGCTCGACCAAAGAGTGATCCTTCACATCGCCAGTCGGATTCGTCCACCGATACTGGCTGACCTCGTCCCAAGCCTTGCGGGCCGACCATCCATAATGTCTCATCCGCCATGCGGTATGCGCCTGAGTGGTTCGATGATGCCCCGCCACACAGTGGAACAGCAAAGGCTTGGGCAGTTGCTCGATCCAGTCGGCGGCTTCCGCCATCTGAGCGAGAGTCATATAGGAACCGACCACTGGCATTATCACCCAGTCAATCGGCTTAGACTTGACCACTTCAGCATAACTCGTGTATTTCTGATCAGTTACGCCCATAACAGAAAGGCTCAGAATCGAGCGGATTCCGTAGCCGGCGACTAATCTCCGGATCGGCCACGGACGCTGCCATGCGGCTCTATAAATTTGCCCTGGAACGACTTCCGCGAATCTCTTCAGAAAGACGTCGTCCCAGTATTGCACCACGCCGGTCGAGATAGCAGCCGTGATCAATCCAGAGCCAACAATGAGTCGACGCCGTGATACCCGGCTGGATGTCGCCATCGGAACCGGTTCAAATTCACTGGAGGGCAGTTCGACCAGCTTGATTTTTGCCATCATGGCCGCAGATCATCCTTGACCTTTGGTACGTATTCTGACTGTTTTGGCAGTATAACCAATCAGGTGGATTGGGCAAGCTGGATTTGCTAGAGCAAAATCACACTTGTTATGCCGTATTTCCGAAGGTCCGGCATCCAGCCGGTCTCACTCGAACCCTAATGAGACCTTCGATAGAAAATGCCCCGCTCTGGTTAGGGTGTGGATGGTTCCACCCCGAATGTCCCATTCACTCGGAGTCATTTTGGTTTTATGGACTGATTTGATTCAATATAACAACATTCAAGGATTGGTTGATCGCGCAGGTGCGTTACAGCGGCACCCTACAAATCTCATTGCTGACCGCTCAACTTATGGCCGTATTTGCATTTGCAGATGCATACCGTTCGAGCGAAATATAAATCGCTCTATCGCTCCAGAATTCAGCATCTGCTATGATACGCTTCTGTTGAGTAAGTATGGTTTTGGATAACAAAGTGATTTTGGGGCAAGAATGGCGTGTATTTTGGGACATCATTCATCAACCGATTTCAGCCTTCTTGACAGCTTGTTGAAGGATCGCCAGGAATCCGATTCCTGGCCTGTTTTTGTTGCCAAATATGGCCGCCTGATCTATCGTTGGTGCCTTCACTGGAAGGCTGCCCCTGAAGAGGCAGAAGATGTCGTTCAGGAAACCCTGATCGCCGTCTTTCGGCGTCTGGAAACCTATCAGAAGCTGGAGCAAAGCAAGTTTCGCTCCTGGCTGAAAACCATTGCCTATCGGATCTGGCTCGATATCAACCGTGCTCACCAATTGTCTCAGGGGCAGATCACGGGCGAATCAGCCAAATCAAACAGATACGAATTATTGATGACGATCGAGGCTCGCGACGACCTCATCAAGCTCTTCGATGAAATGGCCACTCAGGAGATTCTTGAACTTGCCTGCAAACGTGTCCGCGTCTGTGTCCAGGCAGACCAATGGCAATGCTTTGAACTCTCTTACCTGAAAAGGCTGTCGGGCAAGGAGATCGCTCATCAGCTCCAAATGAGCGAGGGTGCTGTATTCACTGCAGTCAGCCGGGTCCGCAAGCTGATCCGTGACGAAGTCAATCGGATCGAATCCACCTGAATCTGCCCACTCTCCCATTGAATCCATTGCTCAAAACATGCTCATTCCACTACCAAAACCGCTTGGGAACGCCCGTTGTCTGAGCCAGGATCAAATGGCCAGCGCAGCCCTGGGCGAGCTTGACGATGAGGCTCTGGAACAACTCAACCAGCATTTGATGGAATGTGATCCATGCCGAAATCGATTCGATACCATGCTCCAAAGCAACCAGTCGGGCCTTTTTTTAACTGAGGAAATCCCTGCCGAATCCATCTCCGAAATGGTTGGACTTGAACTCTTCCTCCAGCGCATCGGCATGGCCAACTGGAGAGACTTGCCCGACCTTGGAGAGCAGTACAGAATCATTGAAAAAATCGGTCAGGGCGGCATGGGTGAAGTCTTCCACTGTATTGACACACGTCTGAACCGTATGGTGGCAGTCAAACGCATCAGGCCGGAACTGATCACACCCAATGTGATGCAACGCCTCACGCGTGAGGCCAGAGTCCAGGCTGGGCTCGACCACCCCAATATCACGCGGATCATCGAAATCGGCAACCTTTCCGGCGTTCCGTTCATCGCCATGGAGCTTGTCACTGGCGGTTCGCTCAAGCAGATGATTCAGGAAGGGCCATTGGCCGCCCGGGAAGCCGCCCGGCTTGTGGCTCAAATCGCACATGCCACACATTTTGCACACCAGCAAGGCATTTTGCACCGCGACCTGAAACCTTCGAACATTTTGATGGCCGATGCCGATTCTGATTCTGCAGAACCGCTTCATTCAGCGTCTCACCAAAGGTTTATACCGAAAATTGCCGATTTCGGCCTGGCCAAGATTTTGGGCGAGGTATCGGATCTCACCCATTCGTCCAATATCGTCGGCACACCGGCCTATCTGGCCCCTGAACAGGCTGGGGGCAATTCCATGCCGCTCACCTGTGCGGCTGATATTTATGCCCTGGGTGTGATTCTTTATGAATCACTCACCGGCCACCCTCCATTTCAGTCCAATAATTTGCACTCCACCCTCCGCATGATCTGCGAGCAGCCCCCCATCTCGCCCCGACTGGCTCAGCCCAGCCTGCCTAAAGATCTCGAAACCATCTGCCTGAAATGCCTCGAAAAAGATCCGTCAGGCCGATATACCACAGCGGCCGACCTGGCTGAGGATCTGGAACTCTTTCTGCAAGGGCGTTCGATCAAAGCCAGGCCCGTGATCATGCCCGTTCAGGTGTGGCGATGGTGCCGCCGGAATCGACACAAAGCCATTGCGATAGCCGTTTCCGTGGGGTCGCTGGTCAGTCTGGCGGCCGGTTCTGTTTATTTCGCCTATGTTCAGGCGGATTTGATGCAAATGGCCAAAACCAACGGGCAGATCGCCATGAACGAGACCCTTCAGGCGCAAAACTCCGAAAAAGAGGCCCGCCATCAGCGCGACATGGCACGCACCCAGTTCGAGGCCAGTTCGCATGTCCTGCACAGCATAGG
>CAMBZY010000304.1 GCA_945872325.1 Candidatus Kuenenia stuttgartensis
TTGTCCATCTTTTGCGATCAAGAGGTTGGTCGCCAGGGCCGACCCTTCCTTGGCTCTGATTTGTAGTCGATCCAGGGCGACCTGCCGGGCTTTGGGATCAGAGCACCGTGCGAGTCCAAAAGCGGCCCAGTCGGCCACGACCGGATCGGGATCAGCGATGAATTTTGTCAATGTTGTGACTGGAAAACTCGAATCAGGCTTGAGAGTGATCACGGCAAGCCTGGCCAGATGACCTCTGAGCCAGTTGGGTGGACTCGTAGGGCCTTCTGTTGACAGCAGTTGGAGCATTTCGCCCGCATCTTTGGCGGAAAGAGCCTTGTCCAGATGTTCCGCAAGAATGTATCTGGCCTTCTCGGGTAGAGACTTACGGAAAATCATCGGCTGGATCTGGGAAGGTTCCATGCGGGGATCAGTGGACAGAAATTCCGCCGCCTGAACTCTTGCGTCAATGGCACTATCGGCATCGTGGAGCACGTATATGGCTTGCCAGACATCACGCATCATCCATAAATTTACTGCAAACCAACTGACAAGCAGGATCGATGCGATGAGTCCTGTAATCCCCATCCAGTAAAGGCTGCCGTACTTTTCGGAGTTCGTCAGACGAGGCTGAGGAGGCGGTGAAAAGTCGGGGAGAATCGTGAGCTTTGGGAATTCATCGTTGTTTTTCATGAACTTACGTTATATTGAACGCTGAGTTTAGTCAATCAGTCTGGCGACGGAACGCAGAAAGTGCGGATGAATCCCGAAGATCTTCAATATTGGCAAACCGTTCTGAGTATATTCCAGTTCAGCATGGGGCCATCGGCCCTCGCCCTGACCCTTGGGATGATATTGAGTGCCCTGACAAACCGGTTCCAGTTTATCATGACGAATCTCAGGCGAATGGCCCGGGAAGTGCGTGAAGAATCGGCCTCCGATGCGATCCTCCAAACCAGCCGGCAACTGACCATGCTGAGGGAACGGGTCCGGATCCTTCAAGCCTCCATGCTCTGCATCGGCGTCTCGATTTTGCTGCTCACTTTGCTGATCGGCATACTGTTCATTGAGCGTCTCATGCTCTGGAAACTCTATCCGCTCACGATCATTCTATTCCTTGGAATACTCGGAAATATGATCATCGGTGTCTTTCTGTTTCTGATTGATGTCCGGCAGGCTCACAAGGCCGTCGATATCGAAATTCAGGCCACCATCAAACTTGTCCGTCAAAAAATCGAACTGGAAAACGTATCATGAAAGTCAAAAGTCGCCCGGATGATTTCCAGGTCGAAGAACTCCCAACTATCCAGATGCTCTCTCATGGTCGATTTCGAATGTACCGCCTGACCAAATCAGGTCTTGGAACAATCGAAGCTCTTGAGGTGATCAAACGCCGATGGAATCTGCCAGCTTCTGCCGTATCTCATGGTGGGTTAAAGGATAAGCACGCTCAGACTATCCAATACATCTCGATCGCGAATGGGCCTGGAAATGCCATGGAAGAGGGCCGGTTTCGGCTCGAACCGATGGGCTTTATCAATGTCCCATACGGGCCATCTGGTTTTCGGGGAAACAAGTTCACGATCCGCTTGCGCGACTTGACCAAAGACAAGGCCGACCAGATTCGCGGAGTCCTTCAAGCCATCGTTCGTGAAGGTGTTCCGAACTACTTCGACGACCAGCGGTTCGGTTCCGTGGGAGTCTCCAGCGAATTCATCATTCACGCCTGGATGGCTGAAAAATTCGAAAGAGCACTCTGGCTGGCCATGGCCGAACCTTACGCCTTTGACCGCCCCGACATGCGTCGTGAAAAAGACCTGCTCACCTCACACTGGGGCGATTGGCCCACCCTCAAGGCGGAACTCGATAAGGGCAACGCCCGCAGCATTATCACCTACCTTTGCGACCATCCAGTAGACTACAAGGGCGCTCTCGTTCGACTTCGGCGAGATATGCGAAGGCTTTATGTATCTGCTTTTCAGAGCCAGCTTTACAACGAACTATTAGATTCGTGGATTCGTCGTCTGACCAAGCCGGAGCAACTTTTGAACGTCAGGTTCAAAACCGGTGCCAGGCCACTCTGGCAAAATCTGACCGATGAACAGGCGACGCTTTTTGGTGACTACAATTTGCCGCTTCCATGCAGTCGAAATGCTTTCCCGACGGATCCCGACGCGGCAGCTGCTGCGGAATTGGTGATGGAGAAATGGGGGCTGACATGGCAGACCCTGAGAGTCAAAAAAATGGAAGATGTCTTCCTATCCAAGGGCGATCGAGCCGTCTCCATCAGGCCAACCGTTGGGAATTGTACAGTTCAGCCGGACGATATCAACGAAGGCCGAAGGATGGCCAGGATGGTCTTTGAATTACCTCGCGGATCATATGCAACGCTGATCATTAAACGGCTTCAAGCCGCTTTAGGTGAACGACTTGCAGAAGACTTGCCGATGGAAGAACCTGAACAGGAAGAAGTGGAATGATGCGTACTTATCGAGATTGGCAGACAAAATAAAACATGCAGATTCTGTACGAAGACAACCACCTGATCTTCATCAACAAGCAAGCTGGAATGCTGGCCCAAGGTGATATCTCTGGTGACGAGAATTTGCTCGACCTGATGAAAGCCCATCGGAAAGAGACCGAAAATAAGCCTGGAGAGGCCTATGTCGGTCTGGTTCACCGGCTTGACAGGCCTGTTTCAGGCGTGATGGTGCTGGCTAAAACATCGAAAGCGGCCCAGAGGCTCAATGCAGCCTGGCATACTCCAGAACTGGTCAAAACCTATCGGGCCGTGGTTCGACCCTCAGCCTTGATTCCTGATGAGAATTGGGCCGTATGGGTTGACGATCTTGTCAAAGACCCTCGAACGAATTACGTAAAGGTGGTCAGTCCAGAGAGTCAGATCGCTGGTAAACAGAGTGCTGAGCTTCGGATACGAACGGTCACAAGGCATCCGAAATTTGTCGAGCTGGAGATCGAACTTGGGACCGGCAGAGGCCACCAGATTCGTGTTCAGCTTCAGCATCGGCACATTCCGATTGTAGGCGACCAGAAGTACGGATCATCCGACCCTTACCTGGACTATTCCGGCCACCCTCGAGTCGCTCTTCATGCTTATCAGTTGACTGTTCCGCATCCAACCTTAAAAAAGCGGCTTTGCGTGACCGCTCCGTGGCCTCGGAACTGGCCTATCGACCATCCGGAAAATGCAGTCAAACTTGAGTCGCATGTGGTTTGGCTGGACTGAGTTCGCGAGTATCAAAAAAAATTCCGACTGGCTTTTGTGATATTCTCACACAAGTCAGTCGGAAATTTGGTTGCCAGATTCACGGATTCAGGCAAAATCAGCAGGGAACTGCTGAAAAAACTTGATCAACGATAGTTCGTTGAATTGCCAGTTTTGGCTTGAAGCGTGGAAGGCGAAGAGGTGATCGGGCGATTGAAGTTCGCGCCCTTGCCGTCCAGATTGCTCGTCGGCTTATTGTCGAGAGGGGCCAGATCAGGCACAGCGGTCGAAGTTCCAGAAGGAACGGTGATCGTGCTGGGCGAGGTTTGGATGATCGAACCTTGTTGCTGAATGATCGTGGAACCAGTGGATGCACATGGATCCACGGATGCCACAACTGGAGTGCCACAAGGGTCGCTTGTCGCCACCACACCACCCGTGCAGCAAGGATCGGCTGAAACCACAGATGTTTGTGGAGTACGCCGGAAAACGTTGAACAGTCGGCAATCGCGAATTCGTGAAGTTAATCCGCCGCTGCCACTGCCAGATCTGCAACCCGTGTTGCTGGCAAGCATTAGACCCATTAAACCCAGCGTCGCCAGCTTCCGAAAAGCCGTCCGACGAGAATTTTTATCCAGTTGTGATTGACCTAGGTGACTCATTTTGACCAAACTCCCCAGTGGAAAATCGCAAGGTGTTCAAATGCGGTATCCTTGCCTTGCGTGATTGCATACCAACATGCAAGGATGAATCGAGCCGCTTCCATGTAACCCGGTGGCGACTCATCCGTCATACCGCTCAACATAAATATGGAAGACACTTCACTAAATTCCAAATCCCAGACCAGAGGCTTTTGCGGTACATGATCGATACGTCCGCTACATCCGTCAATCTTTATGATCGTGCCCCATCAAAAGCTGGCCGATGGGCCGTTCCATGTATCGCAATCCTCTGTGGAATCAGTTTCTTCATTGGACTCGACCGGGAACCACACTTTGTCGACGAATCCGCATACGTCAGCCAGGCCTATTTCGGCGACCTCTTCATAACCGGCAGTATCCATTCGCCGCTCTGGTTCGAATATCCCGCCTACGACCTCCCTCCACTCACCAAATATCTCGTCTGGTCAGGACTCGTCACAGGCGGAGACCCTCGCCCCGGCCCTTCTGCCATGAGGGCGTGGTACAGCGATACCTCCAAGCGCTTCGAAACCGTCAGCTCGCTCAGGCACGCACGCCAGCCAATTGCCCTGTGTGGCCTGATCACCGTTCTGGCCACCGGCCTGATCGCCCAACGCTGGAGAGGGAATCTGGTCGCAATCTGCTCGATGATTCTGGTCACCATCCATCCGCTCTTTCGCACCCATGCACGCCGCTCCATGGCCGATGTTCCCACAGAAATGGGCGTGGCACTTGCCCTTCTTGCCTTCATGCCTATCGTCGGCAAGCAAAAGCCAGCCTGGCGTATGGTGATCCTCGGAGGGATTGCAACCGGCCTGGCAGCAAGCTCGAAATTGAACGGACTTCTGGCGGGTATCGTGCTGATTGCGTGGGCACTGGCCGGTATCGAGCAAAATCGCAATCGAATTCGCGGAATCGTCTGTATGCTTCTGGCAGGCATCATTGGGGCAACCTTTTTTATTCTCTTGAATCCGTTTTT
>CAMBZY010000305.1 GCA_945872325.1 Candidatus Kuenenia stuttgartensis
CTTCAAATAGTCCTGATAACGCTCGAGTCGGGTCGAGAAATTGGTCGGATATTTACGGGTGTAATCACGGGCCGTTTCGATATCGCGTTCATCGATCCTGCCGGTCACATCCGTCACAAGTCCTTCCAGGTCAGACCTTAAGCCTGTATCCGGATTCTGATCCAGAAACAACCTGGCCTGTCGCAAAACGTCTTGAAGATCGGCCTTTGGCATGCGTGCTGCCAGAGCCAGATTTTCCACCCGCTTGCGATCCCGATCAGTCGCAACCTTGGCAATCTGATCCGATAACTTCACAATAAGTGCAGTGGCTTCATCGCGATGCGGCGATTCCGGATGCCCCTTCAATAACTCCACCACCTTATCGCGGATCTTCTGGGGGTCTTCCCCTGGAATGATCATTTCCGACTTGATTTGCTTCCAAAGCTCATCGTGGCTGCGTTTATCCTGAGCCGCTTCCACCTTGGCAATGGCCGGGGCCAGTTCAGGCGACTTTTCTTTCAGGACAGCCAGTTCTTGTTTGACGTTAGGCGAAGCCGTTCCCAGATTCACTTTCTGCTCGGCGGATGCCACAGCCCAGCGAGCGGATCGGGCCCGGGCATCTTCTTCCATTTTGGGGAAGAACAGACCCATGGTTGGGTGCCAGCTTCGCATTTCAGTCCAGTTCTGAGCCACAGCCGGAGCCGCGTTTCCTTGCTCGAACCGAACGGCCAGGCGATATCCCACCATGTCGTAACCTGCAACGCTTCCCACGGCCAGACCACCCATGGCCACGGTTGTCACGATTCGCTTACGGAACTTGGCACGGCGCAAGCGGTTGAGTTTTTTACGGAACCCCTTGGCGTGTGGAGATTCCGGATACCGTCGTTCGTAGGCTTTCAGGCAGCGGCCGAGCCGGGCCATGTCCTCAGGCGCCAGATCCCAGAGCCAGTCAAGCTGGTCGCGATCGGAGGATTCCAACTGATCGGCCAGCCAGGTCAAAGGCCCTTCAAGCCCAATCGGATTGAGATGATGAGGCGGACGACCGTCGTCCGAAGCGCCGAAGCCGTAGCTGGATACGGCAAACACGGCAGAGCGTCTGGCATGTGTGGCCAGAGCGTGAGCGGTCATGCCGTATTGGGATTCCACCAGTCGCTCGACCTCTCCAGGCGAAAGGGCCGGGAGGTTGGCTGGCGACTGACGTCGCGAGGCGGTCTGAGGCAGAGCGCGATCAGCTTCATAATCGTCATCTGCATCGTCGTAATGATCGTCGTAAGGAATCTGACGGGAACGATTTGTAGAACCGATCTGACGTGATTGATGAGCTGCCAGAACGCGGTCGAACTTGGTCAGGACAAGCGCCACAGGGCGATGCATGTGCGACCGTTCAGATTGCTCAAGACATTGCTCCAGAAGGATTTCGATCTCTTGCTGGCGACGGCGACGATCCGCTGGCCTGAGGGCACTTTCCGGATCAAGGCATAAAAGGATGGCATCGCAGCCGGCCAGGAAATCGCGAATCGGCTCCCGGCTCCCGAGCGCAACGTGTTCTCCCTGATAATCTTTCACCGTCAGGTCCATCCGTGCCGGACCATGATAAAGCCTGAGATTCAGGTCTGTCTCGGCCATGGTTCCAGCCGGTGGCTCGCCGGATTCGATCTGGGCAATTTTATCGGCCAGATATTCGGCTGTACCGGAATCAAGCGAGGCGAGCCTGCAGCCAGGAATCTGGCCTGTGGATGCCTGACGATAAAGCATGGCCAGCAAAGTGGTTTTGCCAACATTTCGATAGCCAAAGAACCCGATCCGCTTGGGACCGGTCAGGCGATGTTCGATGGTGTCCAAGTGGTACGTCCGTTTACGGGAACGACCCATGTCCCACTCCCTTGCCGCCAAATGCCAACACTTTTGACTATCTCCATCTTCACGTATAACTATTATCGACCGGCAGTGGGTGCCATCGCAAGCGATACCGATAACGAACCAGCGCGATTATGCGGCCTGAGACGTGCTGTGAAAATAGGTAGTTTTAAAAGAAGCGGTTCTGGAATCCAATCAATTTATTTCCATCACTCAATCCATTTCCCGCGTCACATCATTATAGCTCTGCAATTCTGGCCTGAATGCGGAGACGGGCTGCGTGAGGTTCATGAAGTCTCCATGGACCCCTGGATTGATCGGCTCTAAGAACTTGTTTCCGGTCGGTGCGATTCAAAGATTTTAAGATGCGGTCCACAACCGGCTGATCGCAATCAGCCAGGGCCAGGGCCCAATCCTCTGCCTGGTGCGGATCGAATGCCATTCGAATCTGATCCTCTGGCCAATCCTCCAAGCCGACTTCCAATTTCTTGGCACGATCGCTCTTCAAAGGGTTTGCCGGTGGACTGACGGTTCCCATCCGTTCGTGAAATTCTTTTAATGCGGATGCCTGTTCGACTGGATCGATTTCATGAAGACTCTCGATCGCGGCCGTAATCGCTTCCACTTCCCGAGGCGACATCCGCCTCATAAGCTCGCTGGCCTGATCATCATCCAGGCTGACCAGAACCAAAGCGGCTCGCCTGATCGACGCTGAAACGGCCATAGGTCGGGGATTCGTCGTGGGTTGTGAGTCGTTCATTGACCTGATCCCCGGAGCGTGTTAGGCGGATTCTGAAACGTTGTCATTGTCTTGACTTGCGGAAATCCATCCACTCAGGACATTCGCCGCCCTGGCCGCTTCATCCACGGGTGTTAAATGAGGCTCAGGCGGAGTGACTGCCGCCGCCAGATCACGAGCCCACTTCAGAGGCTGATCGCCGGCTGTCCAGCTCTCGCTTGAAAATTCATTCGAGGTCCGAAGACTTCTCCAAATCGTGAACCCGCCACCTGCCAGAGCAATCGCCACTCCGCCGATGATCCAGGGTGTCACAGCGAATTCCGAATCGTCTGACAGGGGCCGAACAGGTGTTGTGGGAATCGCTTTAGAGGATTTCTCAACAACCTTCTCAGGCTTTACACTGGAAGCGTTTGCAGCCAGTTCCGATGCTGGAGGATCGGGCAAGGACTGCCAGTCCAACTGCTCCAGAAGAGCCGGAGCGATCAGGGCAGCAATTTCTTCGCGGGCCTTGCGATGCTGTTCCTTGGATTCCGGCTCAGATGGATCCGACTTCGTGGTCATCACTTGTACCCGGGCTCTCCAGGTTTTCACGGGAGTCTGCCTGGTGGGTAAATTTGGAGTCGATTCCACTTCGATTTCAATCGGCTGATTTAAGACGAGTCTCGGCTTGGTCTCTTGAGGAGGCTGTTTTAGTTCAGCTGCAGAGGGGTTGGCAGGTGTCTCGTCCACCTCCCTGAGACTGACCCTAACTGTGGAATGGCTCAGGCCAGCCACCTGCTGGCGAATTTGTTCGCCCAAGGTTCGCTCACGGTTCATGGCTTCAGGATTCTTGGGCAATCCAGCGACGTCAGTACTGTTTTCCGTCGAGCCTGCCATCATGTAAATCGTTTGTGCGTCATGGATTGTAATCTGTCCATGACTGGCGGTCGGCAAGCTGGCCAGAACCAGTTTCTCGATGCGTGAAACAGTCTCATCCGTCAATCGCTGGTCGCCTTCAGCGGGTTCGATAAAGACGCGGACGCGTTGATGCTGCTTTTCGCCTTGCCCGATCCATCGACGGCCACCGGAAACAGGGTCGATCGTCACATGGGCTTGCCCCACATTGTCAAATCGCCGGATCAGCCAAGCCAGTTCCCGCTCCTTCGCAGCCCTTTGACGCTCAAGACGTTGAGCAGGTGATTCCAGAATGGCTAAAGGCCCATCGCTGACTACGCGTAACTCATCCAGTGTCGTAGGCTTAAGGCCCATTTTTTCGAGACTTGACTGGGCGGTGCTCAGATCTGCTGGAGCGACCAGAATTTCGCCGTTGGGACCCAGTTTGTGGGGAATGGCAATTTGGGTCAATTGCAGTACGGCTTGTCGGCGAGCAGATTTTTCGAACGTTCTACCCTCAAAAACCACCGGCCATTCGGCGCTCGTTTTTGACTTTAAAGACCATAGCCAACCCCCTGCTGCAATGCCGGATACGATGAGCAGTGCGGCCCAAAAACCTGCGTTTGAAGTCAATCGTTTGAACGGGCTGGCAATCTGCAACGAAAGCTCGCCAGCGTCTTGATTTGGATGAAATTCAGGTATATCAGAGCTGTTCATAAACGGTCTTCCATGACATCAAGCTCAAGCGATATGGACAATCCATGTCCCAAATCGGTTCGCTGAAAATGACCATCAAGCACTATCTATGGTCTAAATCAATGATTTGGTCAATGTCAGATCGAAAATACAGGTCGTCACAAAACAAAGTTCATCAATCAACAACATGGCGAGAGCAGACTCGGTTTCGGCCTTCATTTTTGGCCTGATAAAGCGCTTTGTCGGCTCGTTCGAGCAATGATTGTAGAGGCTCAGGGCTGGACAAGTCGTCGACACTCCAGCCTGTCAGGCCGAAACTGGCGGTGATCGGTATCGCATGTTCTTTCCATTGGACCACTTCCAGCTCGATCGCCGTTCTGGCTTGTTCGGCAATCTGGAGGGCCTCTTCCAACGATTTGTCAGGCAGGATCATCAAAAACTCCTCGCCTCCGAATCGGCCGATCAACGCACCTGTCTGTGAAACGGAATTCTTTAGAACCGTAGCCACTTGATGAAGTACAAAGTCACCAGCTATATGACCATAGGTATCATTCACCTGCTTAAAGTGGTCGATATCGACCAGAATCGCCGAGTATTTCTCCGACTCGTTCTGGATGATGGTCTCAAGGTGATACGTAATGGCTGACTTGGTAAGTGTTTCCGTGAGCGAATCGTTCATCGCCATTTGAAAAACGCGCTGAAA
>CAMBZY010000306.1 GCA_945872325.1 Candidatus Kuenenia stuttgartensis
GGGCAACCGTAAAATTCTCGGGCAGCGACAAGTGCGGCGACTGTATCGGTCCCCTGAAAGTTCACGAGGTGAGCCATACCGCCGAGCATGGCTGATTCTCGGCTTGAGACTCCTCTGGCGCCGAAGTCGTGGAGTTTGAATGGGATTTCGGATGCAGGGTCGTCGGCAGATTGTATTAAAGCCGTTTCGATCAGACTTCGGGCATTCAACGATAAAGTGGCCACGGTGACTGGGTACCAGACACGGAGGATCAAGGTTTCCAGATAGGTGACAATCCAGGGCAGGGCAGGGTCGGTGGATTCGACAGTCATCAGGACGTTGTGGGTGGGCACCAGAGTGCCTTCTGGAACAGCCCTGATTTTGACGGGCCAGTGACCCTGGTGAAGATTCACGATGCGTTCAAAGCCGGCTTTGGCGAACGGGAGACCGTGTTGGGCGAAGAGTTCGGCGGCTTCGGAGATATTCTCGCTGGTGATGGGCTGAAGCAACTGAGATTTGAGGATGGCCTGGAGGCCGAAGAAAAGGGTTTGCGGGAAGCGTCCGCCGCGGCTTTCAAGGTAAGCGAAGAGGCTGGTGGTGCCAGGTGGATATTGGAGGAAGTGCGAGGCTTTGTAGCTGTCGGTATCGAGAATCGGGTTGAATGTGTTGTTTTGCATAGAGTTGCGGGCGATAATAGGCTGATTTAACAGCGGTGGATGGTTGAGGATGTGATCTTCATAAGGGTACCGGAACCGGCTGATTTTCGAGAGGTGGATGAGAAAAAAATCGAGAAAAAGTCGAAAATGATTGGGTTGGGACTTGTCATAGGGCCACAATTGTGATTAAAGAGAGTATATACCTCATGAAAAGTGGGGTGAAATGGCTTGCAACGAGCCATGACACTTCTGTAGCAGCCCTCTCCTTTGAAGGATTGAAAAAATGATGATTCACCGACGTGCACTTGGCCAGATGCTTGGCATGGCCTTTTGCCTGATGATTGGCGGGACTTTGTCCGCTCAGGAATTATGGGTCAAGTATCCTGGTGGGGAAGGGCCTGGCAAGGGCAAGAAAGTGGTTTTGATCAGTGGAGACGACGAATATCGATCCGAAGAGTCGATGCCTCAAATGGGCAGGATTCTTTCAGAACGCCACGGATTTGATTGTACGGTCCTGTTTCCGGTCGATCCGAAAAATGGGACGATCGACCCAAGCGTGAACAACAACATCCCGGGTCTGGAATCTCTGAAGGATGCGGATCTGGTGATCATGTGCCTGCGGTTCCGGAACCTGCCGGACGACCAGATGCAGCATGTGGTGGATTATGTCGAAAGTGGACGACCGATCATCGCCCTTCGGACATCGACCCACGCCTTTAATATCAAGGCTGGGGGGAAGCACTCGAAGTATTCCTGGAACGACAAAAAAGAGTGGGACGGTGGTTTTGGCCGCCAGGTCCTGGGCGAAACGTGGATCAGCCACCACGGCCACCACGGTGTTCAAGCCACTCGGGGCATCTTTGCACCAGGTCAGGAATCGAATGTGCTTTTGAAGGGTATCAAGTCTGGCGAGATTTTCGTGCCGACCGATGTTTACGGAGTCACGATCCCGTTGCCTGGAGACAGCAAGCCTTTGATTCTGGGCGAAGTGGCTGTGGGTATGAATCCTGAGGACAAAGCTCTGGAAGGCCCAAAGAACCATCCGATGATGCCAGTGGCCTGGACAAAGACATATAAGACCGCATCTGGCAAGAGTTCAAAGATTTTCACCACAACCATGGGTGCCAGTCAGGACTTCTCCAACGAAGCTCTCCGGCGCCTGATTGTGAACGCCTCATATTGGGCTTCAGGGCTTGAAAACAAGATCCCTGAGAAGGCCGATGTGACGATTGTGGGTGAGTACAAGCCGACGAAATATTCGTTCAATGGCTTCACGAAAGGGAAAAAACCTGTCGATTTTGCGCTGAAGCCTTGAAAATCAGTGAAATTGTCGCATACCATAAGATATCTCTGGTGCTTTTTAAGTGGCACCGAGAGATATTGAATCACTGTTGGTAAGTCCCGGTTGATCCCGGGCAAGTCGTACAGAACGGACGCTATCGGGTGAAACCGATTGGCGTCCGTTCTGTTTATATTGTATTAAAATTAGCCAGTGCCCATTCAAGCAGGTGCTATGGGTGAAGCCCACCCTCTTCCAGGGTGAATCATCACTTATCGAGACAAACCCGTTTCGTAATAATGCTTTAAACCATTTGATAGAAAGCAGTTGCAAAGTAGGGTGGGGTGAAGCCCACCTTCTTCTAGAGTGGGCACTGGATAGTTTATTTCTTAGGATCAAGGCCGGTGGTCAGATCCTCTTTGCCAGGCGATGAAGGGACTCCACCAACAGGCACATTCACCTTGGCGAGCCAGAGAATGGCGTTCAGGATAAGCTTTCGGAAGTTGTCGTTGGACCAGTTCTCGTGGTCGTGACCGCCGGTGAAGCCAAACCCTCGACCTCCATCAGGCCTTTCGATCGCCCATGAAATCACTTCAGGCCTGCCATTGGCTGCGACGATGTGTGGATGAGGGCCTGGTGGATAGCTGGTCTTGCCCTGACGGGCTTCGTTGCTGGGCGTGGCTGTGAGAATTGGCGTGAAGCTTTTCAGCTCAGGACTGAAATGGATGTTGAAATACCACTCGTCTTTCACTGCAAACGGCTTTACGCCTTGGGTGATCTGGTGATCTGGCAGTTCCTTGATTTCAGCCACCCAGTGCGGGTTGGTTGAAAATCCGGATTCGTAATAGCCGCCAATCCATTCCAAAAAGCGTTCTGCGGCATTTCCGTTTGGCACTTCCACGGCATAGTGCAGACAACCGAGGCCAACACCTTTGTCCAGCAGGGGTTTCATGACGCGAACCAGACGGTCGCTTTGAATCATGGGATGATTTCCACCACCATCCATGAAGAAAATGACGGCTTTGGCGTCGTCAAAAATGGTTTCATCGTTTGGCCAGCCTCCACGCACGATCACAGGCTCGACAAGCCCGCTTTCGGTGAGGCATTTGGCCAGCAGTGTGATACCGGCATTGAATTCGTGGTCGCCGGGCCCGTGGCTGGGCTTCCCAGCAATGAGAATGACTTTTGGAGCTTTCTGGGTGGCCCCATTTGCGGAACGTCCAGAAAGTTCTGCAAAGAATGGAGATGCGGCAAGGGCAGCCAATATCTGACGACGATCAAGCATTTTGAGTGGTTCCTGAGTCATGGTGTGACTTCCTTTTAAATGGATTTCTAAAAATAGAAAAAAGCCGACTCGACAACAACAGGTTGAGCCGGCTTTTGGATGGTATGACACAAAAAACAAGGGGGGAGGGCGAGTGCTGATGGGACTCAGGCAACACCCGCACCCCCTTGATTTGTTTTGGGTCAGATCAGGTCGGTGACGCCTGGAATGGCGACCTTTGGAACGGGATTTGGACCAAAGCCAAGATTCTTGGCCATGGTGTCCTCTTTGGAATTGAGGGCTTGTTCCCAGGTCACAGCCTTGCCTGTGTAGGCTGACATGCGACACATGATGGCTGTGAGTGTGCTTTCAGCCACGGTTTTGAGTTCGTTCAGAGGCTTGCCGGCGCGGATCGAGTCGATCAGGTCGGTGTGCTCTTGGACGTATGGGTTTTTGCCCATCTCGCGGATGCGGGTTTTGGATTCGCCTGTGAAGCGATAACCGTTCGAGCTCCAGGTGCCCTTGGTGCCTACCAGGGCTTCACTTACGTTATTTTCGCAGCCAGGGATCTGGCGAGCCATGGAGAGCACGTGAACGCCGTTTGGATATTCCAGGTCGGTCGCGAAGTGGTCGAAGATTTGGCCATAAACGGCGTCGGTACGCTGTTGACGACCACCCAGAGCCACAGCGCGGGTCGGGTGAGCCTGGAAGGCCCAGTTCATGACGTCCAGATTATGCACGTGCTGTTCGACAATATGGTCGCCGGAAAGCCATGTGAAATAGAGCCAGTTACGGACTTGCCATTCCATCTCTGACCAATCGGCCAGCTTGTCCTTGTGCCAGAGCGAGCCCTGGTTCCAGTAGCAGCGGCCGCCGACCAGATCACCAATCTCACCGGCATGGATTCGGCTCATGCTTTCGATGTAAGGAGCCTGGTGGCGACGCTGTGTTCCTGCCACAACGGCCAGATTCTTTTCTTTGGCTTTTTCGTAAGCGGCCAGAACCTTGCGAATGCCGGGACCGTCAACGCCCACGGGCTTTTCGGTGAAAAGGTGTTTGCCTTTTTCGATGACGTATTCGATCATCATCGGCCGGAAGCCGGGCGGGGTGGCCAGAATGACCAGATCCACGTCGGAGTCGATCACCTTCTTGTAAGCGTCAAAACCGCTGAAGGCGTGGTCGTCGGAGACGTCGTACTTATCGCCAAGAGCGCCTTTGAGACGCTTGCGGCAGGTGTCGAGGTGGTCTGGAAACAGGTCGGCCATGGCGTGGATTTTTACGCCTGTGCTGCTTTCAACGCAGTTTTCAGCAGCACCGGTGCCGCGTCCGCCACAGCCTACAAGGCCAACCTTGATGGTGTCGCTGCCAGCAGCATGGACGGCCGGGATGGCCGTTGCGGAAAGTGCGCCGGCTACAGTGGCCGTGGTACGCAGAAAATCTCGGCGCGAGGCTTGAGGATCCGTCATTTCTGGAAGCTCCTGGTCGGTTTTTATGAAAGTCGTGTGGGTTGTGCCCATGAAGGTTCGCCGTCATTTGGAGGAGGCGAATTTTGAGGAGAGATTGGGCACGCGGCGGTTCGTCGCTGTAGGTCAGTATAACAGACCCGGCTTTGCCGAAAAGAGATGTTTTTCGACTGTCAGATCGAAAA
>CAMBZY010000307.1 GCA_945872325.1 Candidatus Kuenenia stuttgartensis
AGGTGCGGCTGGTCTACGACCGGTATTGCCTTCGTTTTCGATTACAAAGGCCCCAAGAAAGTCATACCTGGGCTGGTCAAATTAAATCTCTGGATCGACGCCCGAAACACGCGCAACTTACACAGAGCGACTCGCTTTTGCCATCAATTCCGGCTTGAATTTGATCCAACGATCGTGATCGCCCGGAAGCGAGGCCCTAAAGAGTCCATGGCTCCTGGAGCAGAACCAAGCCAGATCCGTATCAACCGGGCCCTTGCAGATGCCCCTGTTGCGGATCGCGATTCGATTTATACGGACCTCTCCACCAACGAACTCGGCGGCTTCCGGCTGGCCATTTTCTTCACCTCGGAAGCCTTGAACGGCTTCGACGTGGAAGTCAATCGGATGCTCGGCCTGGCCTATCGCATTCAAGCCCCTGGACGAGACTGGCAAAGGCTCGGCCCTGGCCTGGAATTCCCGGTCGCCGAAGACCCGAGCCTTTGGACTGTTCTGGAACTTGTGGATTAAACCCGGCTGGAAATCGAAAAGCCAGGAGCGTCACGAATCACCATGACGCTCCTTCTTATTTTATACTCTCTCAGATATTCCGCTTCAGTTCCCAAGGCTCGCGATATGGCCTTGAAAGCATGGCTTGAGCTTCGTCGTCGCCCTGAATAAATTCACGTTCGGCATTCCAAAGCAGCTTTCTACCGGTTCTGACCGCGATATTGCCCAAATGGCAAACCGTGGCCGATCGGTGTCCAATCGCCACATCGGCAATCGGCTTCTCGCGGCTCTTAATGCAATCCACCCAGTTCTGGAAGTGGTTATCGCTCACCGTCACCCGGCTCTCCTTCGGGATCTCGGCTTTGAGAATGTCTGGGTTCTTGTCGCAGGTAATCTTCGAACGGGTCACATAAAGATCGCCGTTGGCACCTTCAAAAACAACCCCACCAGGTGGCTGATCCTGACCGGCGATCACCTTCAGATCACCTTCGTAAGTGTATGTCACTTCGAACTTTTCAGGCACTTCGTACCAGTTGTCCTTATGGAACTGCCCCTTTCCGGTAATCTCCAAAGGACCACTGTTGTCCATGTTCAGGGCCCATTGAACAATGTCCAGATGGTGGGCTCCGAAGTTGGTCATCTGACCGCCGGAATAATCCCAGAAGAAACGGAACAGATAATGGACATGCTTTTCATTATAAGCCTTTTTCGGAGCAGGTCCGAGCCAGCGGTCGTAATCCAGATTGACAGGTGGGGTACTGTCAGCCACAGCTGGACCAGTGAAATTCACGCCAGGAATTCCCACTCGAATCCGTTCAATCCGGCCAAGAAGTCCACTTCGGACAATTTCCACTGCCTGACGGAAGCGTTTGTCAGAACGTTGCTGAGTGCCTGTCTGCACCACCCGATTATATTTACGAGCCGCCTCCACCATCGCCTGGCCTTCGGTCATAAATAGTGACAATGGCTTCTCGCAGTAAACGTCCTTACCCGCCATGCAGGCTTCAATCGTAGGGATGGCGTGCCAGTGGTCGGGCGTTGTGACCACCACGGCATCGATCGACTTGTCGTTCAGAAGGACCCGAAAGTCTTTCTCCGCTTTAATCGGTTCTTTCTTTGAGTCTTGAACCAGCTTGACGGCTTTGGCCAGAACATCGCTATCTACATCGCAGACAGCGACTACATCCACGTTCTTGTTTTTGAGCAGTTCTTTGAGATTATTCGTACCCTGATTACGAACCCCGATATGACCGGTACGAACGCGATCATTCGCCCCAAAAGCCCGCGCGGGAATAATGGTCGGCATCCAGGCAGCGGCTGCGCCGGCACCGGTGACTGCAAAAAACTGACGTCGGTTTGACTTCATCGGAAGCGTTCCAGAATTTATGGGTGAGACGGGAGATTGGAGGATCATTTCATCAAGTTTCGCCGGAATCGGTGTCGTAAGCAAGATGCTTGAGGATCAGGCCGAAAATAACTTCCGATTTTTAAGCGAACCGTGGGCTAGCCGGGCTAGGCGAAAGCCGTTCGCACTTGGAACTGAACGAGTATCACCAACAGTTCTGGTGAAAATGCGATTCGGATGTTATCCCGAGCCATTCCCAAATTGACCGGTTTATGTTGATGTTTCTTCATTAGAATTGGTTTATAATGTCTTCTATATCACATACATCAAAGTCTATCTGGCCCCAACCTGTGGAACGTAGAATGCAACAAACTCAGAAATCCAAGTCATGGAGTGTTCTGGCCAGCTTGGTCGGGCTCTGGTTTTCGTCCGGTTTTCAGGTTATGGCCGATGATCCCAAGCCTTCAAATATTCAGTTCAATCGCGACATTCGCCCGATCCTTTCTGACAACTGTTTTGCCTGCCATGGGCCTGATCCAAATCATCGAGAGGCCAAGTTAAGGCTTGATGATCGAGATGCAGCCCTGTCTGCCGGAGTGATTCAGCCCGGCAAACCGGAAGAGTCGGAAATCCTGGCCAGGATACTGAGTCAGGATCCCGCCGAGCATATGCCGCCTGAGAAGTCGAACAAGAAACTGACCGATGCCCAGAAAGAGTTGATCAAGCAGTGGATCGCCCAAGGAGCCACTTATCAGAAGCACTGGGCTTATGAGAAGCCTGTAAAGCCAGCAGTGCCGAAGGGTGTGAATGGTATCGATTTTCTGGTTCGCAAGCGACTGGCGGCCATTGGCCTAAAGCCTTCGCCACAAGCGGACAGAAGAACTCTGACCCGGCGATTGTATTTCGACCTGATCGGTCTGCCGCCTACTCCTCAGCGTATGGAACAGTTTTTGGCCGATGCAGACCCTAAGGCGTATGAAACTTTGGTGGAGGCCCTGCTGAGTAACGCTCATCATGGCGAACGCATGGCCATCGGCTGGCTCGATATGGTCCGATTTGCAGACACCATAGGGTATCACAGTGATAATCCGCGTAATGTCTGGCCTTATCGGGATTGGGTGATCAAATCGTTCAACGACAATAAGCGATTCGACCGCTTTACGACGGAACAACTCGCTGGCGACCTCATGCCTGATGCCGATCAGGAAACCCGCGTCGGTTCGGCCTTCAATCGGCTCCTCCTAACCACTGAAGAAGGCGGAGCTCAGCCCAAAGATTACGAATCTCGCAGCCTGGCCGACCGAGTTCGTGCCGTGGGTGCCGTCTGGCTGGGCCAGACCACCGGTTGCGCCCAATGTCACGACCATAAATTCGACCCAATTTCCACCCGCAATTTCTATCAACTCGGCGCATTCTTTGCAGACATTAAAGAGCCAAGCATCGGCAACCAAGGCTCTGGAATGCCTGTGCCAACTCTGGAGCAAGCTGAAAAACTGGCGTCACTTGATCAACAGATGGATTCGGCCCAAAAAGCGTTTGATGATATTGCCCCCAAGCTGGACGAGGAGCAGAAGTCCTGGGAGCTCGAGATTTTGAAGGATCAATCCGCTCTAGCCAAACTGCAGCCGGCTGAGAAAGCCACACCGGCCGTGAAAAAGGCGGCCCTGGCGTTTCTGGAGAATCTCAAAAAGCCGGCGGACAAGCGAACACCAGCCGAGAAAAAGATCCTGAGCGATTACTTCCGAGGCGGTGTGACAAAGCAGTTCCCCAAGGAGCGTAGCCTTGTGGGCGAGCTTCAGAAGCAAAAAGCTGCCCTTCTGGCCCAGACTCCAAAGTGCTTGGTTTCAGTAAAAGCCGAGACGTTGCGAACCGTGCGCATTCAGCCTCGCGGGAACTGGCTGGATGAATCTGGCGAAGTCGTCAAGGCGGCCTTTCCGGAGTATCTTCCCAAGCCGGATTTGAAAGGCCGGACGCCGGACCGACTCGATTTGGCGAAGTGGCTGGTTTCAAAAGAAAATCCACTCACAGCTCGCGTTTTTGTGAATCGACTGATGGCCCAATACTTCGGTAAAGGCCTCTCCAAGATGCTCGACGACCTTGGAACCCAGGGCGAGCCGCCGGTCAATCCGGAGTTGCTTGACTGGCTGGCCTGCGAATTCATGGAAAGTGGATGGGATGTCAGACACATGGTGCGAACCATTGTGACAAGCGAGACTTACAAGCAAGTCTCCACGGCATCGAAAGACCTTCGTGAACGCGACCCTGACAACCGCGAACTGGCCCGCCAGACACCGATGCGAATCGATGCTGAACTGGTTCGCGATAATGCCCTTTTTATCAGTGGTCTGCTGGACATGCACATTGGAGGGCCCAGCGTAAAGCCCTATCAGCCTGAGAATTACTGGGAGAATCTAAACTTCCCGATACGTTCGTACGATGCCGATACAGGCCCAGCACAATACCGGCGCGGCATGTACACCTGGTGGCAGCGTACATTTCTGCACCCAAGCATGCTCTCATTCGACGCCCCCAGCCGTGAGGAATGCACCGCCGAGCGGAACCGCTCGAACCTGCCCCAGCAGGCGTTGATCCTGATGAACGACCCGACTTATGTCGAAGCGGCCCGGAATTTCGCAGCCCGAATACTGAGAGACCTGCCAAAAGCGGATACAAATGAGCGTATTATTTGGGCATGGGGTCAAACGGTTCAGCGCAAGCCAACTCTGGGGGAACTGTCTACGACGACTAAGCTGTTGGAGAAACAGTTGTTGACCTATCAGAACGACCTCAAATCTGCCGATGAGCTATTAAAGACAGGGCTTTCGCCAGTCCCTGCAGAGCTCAAAAAGTCGGAACTGGCCGCTTGGACACACCTGGCACGCGTCCTTTTAAACCTTCATGAAACCATCACGCGCGAATAAGCTTAAACAAGAAGGACTTAAGAGATGAACCTGCAACAAGAAATCTCCCGTGAATTCCTTCGCCGTACCTTT
>CAMBZY010000308.1 GCA_945872325.1 Candidatus Kuenenia stuttgartensis
CTAGCGCCAAGACCGGCTAGATAAATCCAATTCAATCCTTGTACGGTGGGATGAATCCCACCTGCTTTCCGGGAGAATCATCAATTATCGAGACAAACCCGTTTCATAATAATGCTTTACACTATGTCAGAGACATGTCCGCAGTAGATCATAAAAAATCAAAAAGCCTGATGGATGAATCCATCAGGCCAGATGACTGAATTGGGATTAAGCTTTGAGGCGATCAGGACTTGATGATGTCTCTGACGGTCCCACCAGCAGGGATCATCGGCAGAACGTGTTCCTGATAAGGCACCAGAACGTCCAGCACGTATGGTCCAGGATAAGCCAGCATTTCTTCAAGTGCCGGGATCACGTCTTCTTTGCGACGAATCTGCCGGCCCATGGCTCCGAAGCTCTTGGCCAAATTCACGAAGTCCGGATAGGTGACTTCAGGCTGACCGCCTTCACCTGATCCAGTCGCTTCCGGATCATCAATCGAGCCAAGGTAAGTGTGAGCTCTGTTGGACTTATAGAATCGGTCTTCCCACTGAACCACCATGCCCAGGTGTTGATTATTGAGCACGATAATCTTGACTGGCAATTTTTCGCAGGCCACCGTGGCCAGCTCTTGGATGTTCATGACGAACGATCCGTCGCCATCAATATCCACCACGTGCATGTCAGGGCGGGCGGCCACAGCACCCATGGCGGAGGGGAGCCCGAAGCCCATCGATCCGAGTCCACCGGAGGTGACCCAGAATCGGGGGTGTTTGAAGTTGGTCCACTGAGCGGCCCACATCTGGTGCTGTCCGACACCGGTGGTCATGATCATGTCGCCCTTGGTGATCTTCGAGAGTTGATCGATCACATATTGAGGAACGATCACGTCTTCACGATCCGAATATGTCATCGGATCCGACTCACGCCAGGCGTCGATCTGCTGATACCAGTCGCGAAGTTCGCACTTCTCCACCAGAGGAACAAGAATTTCCAAAGCCTGACGGATATCACCATTCACGGCGATGTGGGCTTGCTTGTTCTTATTGATTTCCGAGGCATCCACATCGATGTGGACAATCTTGCCGTGCTTTGCGAATTCGCTGAGCTTGCCGGTCACCCGGTCGTCGAAACGAACGCCGAAAGCCAGAAGCAAGTCGGATTCACTGATGGCATAGTTCGAATAAACCGTTCCGTGCATGCCGAGCATTTTGAGCGACAGGTAGTGGTCGTTCGGGATCGACCCAAGCCCTTGAAGGGTCATGGCTACGGGGATGCCTGTCTTATTGACAAATTCTCTAAGAGCTTCAGCACCACCGGATGAGATCACACCACCGCCGCAATAAATCATCGGCCGTTTGGCTTCTTTGATCGCAGCAGCCACTTCCCGAAGTTTCTCGATCGAAGGGGCGGCAGGAACGATGTAGCCAGGCAAATCCATCGGCTCGTCCCAGTTCGGGTTTGAGACGATTGTGTTTTGAACATCCTTGGGGATGTCGATCAGAACCGGGCCAGGGCGACCGGTAGAGGCGATGTGAAAGGCCTCTTTCATGATCCGCGGGATATCCGCAGCCTTGGTCACCAGATAGGTGTGTTTGCAGACGGCCCGACAGACTTCAACGGTCGGGGTTTCCTGAAACGCATCCGTACCAATCACAGCGGTAGGAACTTGTCCTGTGATGGCGATCAGAGGGAGGCTGTCCATCTTGGCATCGGCCAGGCCGGTCACAAGATTCAAGGCGCCTGGGCCAGATGTGGCCATCACGCAGCCTGGTCGACCCGTGACACGTGCGTAACCTTCAGCGGCAAAAATTCCGCCTTGTTCGTGGCGTGGAAGGATGGTTCGGATCTTTTCCTTCCAGCGAGTCAGTGCCTGGTGCATGGGCATGCTGGCACCGCCGGGATAAGCGAAGATGACGTCTACGCCGTGACGCACCAGCGATTCGACGACCAGGTCGGCGCCCGTAATGGGTAGGCACTGGGTCTCGCTGCGAGCTTCGGATATCGTGGCCACGGCTTCACATCTCCATTCTGCATTCGTATATATGTGACAGATCAGCATGACTTTCAATCAATGAAGTATGCAGATCAAAATTAGTATACCCGTAAGAATGAGCTTTCTCAAATGGTTTTGTCTGGAATCATGGTCATTTCTACGACAGGTTGTTTCAAGAATTTGATTTGGATGAGGGAAATCTATCCCCAAAAGAAATTCCTCCGCCGATCTTTTTTACTGTTTCGAGACGAAAACTGGTGTGGATTTGATAGATAATCTGAAAAATTTTGGATTTATCAGAACAGGTAAAAAATGGCGGTTTTATAGAATTCATCAAAAAAAACGATTTTAAGGGTGGATACCATGCTTGACAGAGTCATAGCTCAAGTGTTTCCCTTATATCTACCGAAGAAGTGGCTAGGGGCTTTAAGCGGAACGTTTCTTTTCAGATTCGTCCGCCGGGAATGTCCACTTGCCATTGACTCAGATTCCGGACGCGGTTGGGTGCACTCGGAACATCAAGTCATATATCGCCGGGGAAATTGTCATGCTGCTAATAGCCGAAGACTGGACCAAAAAGTTGTCAGCCGGTCTTACCGATTCCGATGGGTTGACGGTTTCGACATTGGATGCGGCCTGGCTCGATCTGCGTCATACCGATGACGAAGATGCCGAAGACGCCGAAGACGATGCCGATGACGACGATGAAGAAGACGAGGACGACGATTACGACGACTTCGACGACGACGATTACGACGACGATGATGATGATGATCTCGACGATGAAGACATCGACGATGTCGACTCCATCGACGTAGACGACGACGATGATGACCTCGATGACGATGATCTCGATGGTGATCTCGGCGAACTCGAAGGCGACGATGACGATGACGACGATCTTTGATCAAGCGTCTGCTCGATCCTTCAAATTGCAAAATCAGTCGCAGATGATGTAATCGCTAAGGCCCCGGGAACCATTCCTGGGGTCTTTTTTCATACAACCCGTAGCGACTTCTGATTCTAGGCCGTGGCGTTATCTGTAATCATTCGTTAGGATGTGGTCTATTGAAGCAGACCTCAGTGAATAGAGCAGAAGGGCACCTAAGGATGAGCCGAAATCAACAGGATCCGATTCATTCCATTGTGAAAGAACTTCAGGAACAAAGCGAACAGATCGCATTTGAGCTGGACTTTTTTGCCGGAATTCTTGAACGCGACCCATCCAATATTCGAGTTCTGGTCGCACAGGCTGAAAATTATTCGCTTTTAGGGTCGTTTCGCGAGTCTCTTCCACTCGATATCCGACTCACAAAGCTCCGGCCGGAACGGTCCGTATTCTGGTATAATCTGGCTTGCAGCTACTCCCGCCTGAAAATGGTCGACGCTGCTTTTGATGCACTGAATCAAGCCATCAACCGTGGTTACGACGACTTTCCACACCTGATCAAAGATGCCGACCTCAAACCATTAAGGTCCGACGCACGCTTCACAGCCCTGATTCGTGAATACCGTACTGGCGTCTCCCTGACTCAGAAAAAGCCGAACACTCGACCAAATCCTGCCGAATAAACCCCTTCCTGAAATCAGAATCGGGGCAGGTATGTCCCGGTTCACTCAATTTTAAGCTGGATCAACTCACGTGACCGAACACCGCTGGGAAGAGATTCAAAAGTCCGCCGATTTCATTCGTGAACGCTGTGGGATCGTTCCAAAAGTCGGGATTATCCTTGGAACAGGCCTGGGCGCACTCGCTCACGATATCGTCACAGATCCTGTCGGCGCTGCTTTGCCTTACCAGGACCTCCCAGGTTTTCCAGTCTCCACCGCACCTGGCCACAAAGGACAACTGGTTATCGGTCATCTTGCCGGCGTTCCTGTCGCTGCAATGGAAGGCCGATTTCACCTTTACGAAGGCTATACAGCACACGATATCACCTTTCCTGTACGGGTTTTAAAAGCCCTCGGCTGCACACACCTGTTCGTATCGAACGCCTGTGGTGGCCTCAATCCGATCTATCGCAAGGGCGATATCATGGTGATTGACGACCATATCAACCTCATGGGCGTAAATCCTTTGGTAGGCCCCAACGACGAACGCCTTGGACCCCGATTTCCTGATATGAGCGAGCCTTACTCGCGTGAACTCCAGGATTTGGCGATCGCCACAGGGCTGAAGCTCGGAATGCCCCTTCAGCGCGGAGTTTACGCCGCGATGGTCGGCCCGAACCTCGAAACAAGAGCTGAATACCGTTATCTGCGGACGATTGGCTCCGACGTGATCGGCATGTCCACCATCCCTGAAGTCATGGTGGCCGTGCATCAGGGAATGAAGGTGATGGGCTTCTCGATCGTCACCGACATGTGCTTCCCGGAAGCCTTGTCTCCAGTCTCCATTGATGAGATCATCGCAGTCGCAAATGCTGCTGAAGCCAAGCTTAAACAGCTTGTCATGGAAATTCTGAAGACTCTCAAGCCGCAGCTTGATTGAGTCTGTCGTCCGATAAAATATAGTTCAAAATGTCTCCGGAATGATTCCGGAAAGAGGCTTCCAATGGCTGATGAAAAGAAAAAAGTGGCGTCGATTTTCAAGGAAACCCTGAATCTTCCTGTCACCAAGTTCGACATGAAGGCGAACCTCACCCAGCGAGAGCCTGCCAGGCAAGCCCAGTGGGCCTCTCTGGATCTCTACAAGAAGCTCCGTGAACGCCGCAAAGCCAGCCCTCGTCGGGTCTTGCATGACGGCCCGCCGTATGCCAACGGTGAAATCCACATGGGCCACCTGCTCAATAAGGTGCTCAAGGATTTCGTCGTCCGCTACAACAACATGGCCGGCTACGACAG
>CAMBZY010000309.1 GCA_945872325.1 Candidatus Kuenenia stuttgartensis
CCAAGACCGGCTGGAAAAATCGGGCAAATCTGCCGAAATCGGGGGCTAGCGCCACGACCGGCTGGATTGGGTCGAAAGATTCTAAAATTATTTTCGAATTTTTATTCGGATTCACCAATATTTGAAAATCGGCTGCGAATACATTCCTAGATGAGTGCTGTGACACGATGAACCTGATCCCACGCGATTGATTGAGGAGTATCCGCAATGATCTTTTCCATGATGAAAAAAGCCTCCGCCGTTGTAGCTCTTGGTTTCTTCAGCATTATGGCCATGCGTGCCACCACGGCTGGAAGTTATGTGAGCACAGCGATTTATAAAGTTCGACATGCCGCTCAGGATGCCGTTCCTGTGCAATTCGAAATTGACCGGGCACGCCATGAAGTCGATGCCCTCACGCCTGCCATTCGTCAACATATCGAACAAATGGCCCGCGCTGAAGAAGATGTCCGTGGACTCGAAAACGACATCGCCGATACAACAGCCAACCTGAGCAAGCAAAAAACGTCGCTCCTGGCACTTCGTAAACAAGTCGATGATGGTCAGATCCACAAAGCCAGCGGCAAGGACAACACACGTCAGATTCAGGAATCGCTCCGCAACAGGCTCGATACCTATAACCGCTGCGAACGTATCCTTGACGAGAAAAAAGCCACCTTGGCATCCCGTCAGAAAGTGGTTGAATCCGCCCGTGAACACCTGACCGCCATCGCAACCCAGAAAAAAGCCCTTGAGGCCAAAATTGAAGAAATCGAAGCCCGTTTGGCCGCCATTGAAGCCTCAAACGCCAAAAGCCAATACCATTTCGATGGCTCTGCACTGGCCCGGGCCAAGCAAAGTGTGGCCGATCTGGACCGTCGCTTGAACGTGGTCAGCCGCGTTTCTGAAATGGAAGGCCGCCTGACCGAAGATGGAACCATCGGCCAAGCCCCTGCCCCGCTGAGCGATGTGACCAAAGAAATCGACTCCAAGTTCGACACCAAGGCCACGGAATCCGCTGAAAAAGGCACCGCTAAGCTCTGATTCCGTCATGATAAACACGGTCAATATATTATGACCCGATCGTCCACCGCCAACGGCCTTCCAGGCTCTTGCGGTGGACCTTTCGCTTTTTGAGGGATGGAAGATCTGGCTCTGATCGTTGACAATAGAAGTTGTTCAAGAGAGAACGATGGAAAGGGTACCTCCGTCCATGTGGCGACCTTTGATCAACAAATGGAGACGCACCGAATCGCCGGCCCCGGCTGTCGCCAGCCGCATGGTTCCACATGCCGAATGGTCGCAGTGGCTGACGCAAGGCCAGTGGGATCAAGCCGCCGTGTGTCTGGATCAATGGCGGCAAACACAGAACAAGCCTGAACTTGCGATTTTAATTCCTCGGTGGGAAACGGAGCTGGTGGAAGCCTTTCTGAGCCAGGCCTGGGCTGATCTGAAGCCTGAAACCGCCGTGCGATGGCTGCGCCGAACGGATCGGTTCGCGGATCGGGGCCTTTCAGATGATCGTCTGGAAACATTCCGCCAGGTGGCGGATTTGATTTGGGATCTGGAGCGATCGGAACTGCGTGGCGATTGTGCCCAGGCTCTGCAAAAACTCGATCAGGCCATGGGTTTGATGAAACAGGCTGGGCAAGAAGGGCTGGCCAGGCGTCTCTCGGAAGCTCATCGCCCCAGACTCACTCAGGGCCACGACCTGATCCTCGAATGGGCTGTGCGGATGCGGATCCACAGCGACGATGGACAGCACTCGCAAGCCATGAATCTGGCCCAGCGCATCATCGCAATCGCTCCCGATCATCCAGGTGCTCAGGCTGTGCTTAAACGCAAGCTGGATCAGACCTTGCCTGTGGCTCGCCTGGAGGCATCGACCCGTTCAACCGTCGTTCAAGTGCCGATTTCAGATCCGCAAACGAACGATCCTGCAACCATCCAGTTGACGCCTGATCCAAAGCCCGTTTCAGACGGCCTCTGGCAAGTCTCGCTCGATCGGGCAGACACCTGGCTGCTCTCTACCTCTGCTGAAATCGTGCTGGATGAAGCCATGGACAAACGGCTGGCTGATGCGCTTGGCCATGAATTCCGATCCGGGCGAATTCACTTAAGTCGTGACGAAGAAGGCTGTTGGGTTTTTGAATCCGACTCAGACATTGTTCAGGTCAATGGCAAGTGGACTCGCAGTGGATGCCTTTTGGATGGCTCCCCGATCCGGTTTGGCAACGGCCCTGAAATGCGATTCATTCAGCCCAGGATGGAGACCGGTTCGGCCAGGCTGGAGCGTGTCGGGCGACCGTCCCCGGAAGGTGTCAGGGGACTTGTGCTGATGGGGTCGATGATGAACGTCGGAGGCGATCCCGCAACGGCTGAGATTCCTCATCAGTCGATCTCTCGACCGATGGTTGTGTGGCTAAAAACAGGCCAACTATGGGCGCGTCACGATCAGCCCTGGGCGGCAAACGGGGTTGTCATTCATGGTGAATCGCCTATCAGTCCGCCCTTCCAGATGCGGGTTGGCGATGTCGGGCTTTATTGGGAGGGCTAGCCATGATCTGGGAAAAATTCTCCCGAGCCGGTAAATATTTCTCAATAATCAGGCGGTTGCGACGAATCACAGAGCGGTGACTCACATCGTGAATACCGATCAAAAATGGACCATCAAGTGACTATCGACCCATCCATATCATTCGGCCAGGCTGCTCCAGGGCGGTACTATTACCAGGCAGGCGATCGCCCTCTGGATGGTATCACGATCAAGCGGGCGATTGGTCGCGGTGGCTTCGGCGAAGTCTACTTTGCTGTGACCGACGCCGGTAAACAAATTGCCCTGAAGCACATCACACGTGCTGTCGAGGTGGAACGCCGTGGGGCCGCCCACTGCATGAATCTCAAAAGCCCGAACCTGATTGGCCTGTTCGACATCCGTTCGAATGCCGAAGGGGCTTCGTTTGTGCTGATGGAATATGTTTCCGGGCCGACCTTAAAAGAATATATCGACCGCCATCCCAAGGGCCTGCCCGACTCGGAAATCAAGAAGCTCATGAGCGGTCTGGTGGCGGGCGTTGCCGAATTGCACTCGGCAGGAATTGTGCACAGGGACTTGAAACCGGCGAACGTTTTTGTCGAAGACGGAATCGTAAAGGTCGGCGATTACGGGCTTTCCAAAACCATCTCTGAGATCGACAGGGACCACTCCGTCAGTGTGGGAACGTGCCACTATATGGCCCCCGAGATTCGGTCGGGCCGGTACGACAAGCCGGTGGACACCTATGCTTTGGGCGTGATTTTATATGAAATGATCACGGGACGACCTCCGTTTGAGGGCCAGACGGCGGCTGAGATCTTAATGCGTCACCAGTTTGACAAACCAAATTTCGATGTCATTCCCCCAAGGTATCGCAAGATTCTGATCCGTGCGCTGGACAAAGATCCGTCCAAACGGCCTTCGGACGTGCGTGAGATCGCTCGTTCACTGGATCAGCCTGAGAGTCATACGTCGGCGAATTGGCAGCCCAATGCAACTGAATTTAAAACCGGCGCAAGTCGCAATGACGGGCCATCCACAAGTGCCTGGAATGCGAAGCGCCTGCGCGACCAACTGGCGAAAACCATCAGAGGTGCGGACGCGAAAAAATCTCCAAAACCAACTCAATCCAGCGCAACTGATCGAGATCAGACAAACCGTAACCGATGGTCCCGCAGACGGTTCATGCCCAGTGAAGTTGTCTTTGAATCGCCCCCCTGGCCATCGGATCGCAGGCGTGCCAGAGGGCTGGTTCGCAGTATCATCTGGACCATTGCAGGTTGCTGGTTGCTGGCCTCTCCGCTGGGCTTCCTGATGATGGTCAATATGAGCGAAGCGCCCAATCGAATGGCATTTGTGGCTGTGATTTCCAGCCTCATGACATCTGTCATGCTGATCCTTCAGTACGACTGGGAGCAATGGGAAGTCAGCACCCGCCAGAAGCGGATCGTGGGCATGACAAGCGGCGGAATCATTGGCGTAGTGGCGGCTGGCCTGGCGGTCTGGCTCGGAATTGAATATCGACCTGAGAAAATGTTAAACCCCCTGCCCGACCTTTTGCAATCGTTCATGATTGCATTTCGGAATGGGGCCATGATGACCTATGCCATCACAGGTGCATTGGTCATGGCGATCCCCCGATGGTGGAAGATGTTGGAACGCGACAGGCCGTCCCGATGGAGCCTCCGCAATCTCGCACGATGGGGGCTATGGTGTTTTGTCCTCTCCTCGTTCGGGTGGCAATCCGGCGATTTTTCAGGTCATTCCAGCATCATAACCGTTGTATTTGCAGTGACAGGCGTCATGGTCCAATTCGTGAGCCCATGGGATGCTGCACTGGCGGATTATGCCCAACTGCGGCGGTTTGCAAAACGAAGGATCGTCTAATCGGCTGATCCAACCGATTTTGAACGCATCCCAATCCGAATCAGCCGGCCATAAACACTGAGAGAATAAAACAATGCGGCGATTCCAGACGTATCGCGAACTCCGGGCATCCAGTCAACCTCGACGTACCCGAATCTTTCAAGGCTTCGTTCAGGGACTCTTCATTGCATTTCTGATCGTCAATGTTTTGCCGAAACGAAGCCACACCAACGATGCAATTCCTGACGCAAGCCGAGCCAGATTCAGGCTTTCGCAAATCGCACTCCATACAGATTCCTCTCAGGACGCAGTCGATCAGCAAGCTGACAAATCCTCATCAAATCTCAGTTCCGGTCATTCGCTGGAAGGTTCAGAAACCGTGACCTTGAAGAGCCGTTTGTGCAGCAGTTCTCAAGCGGCCAGAGCCGAGGTGATGGA
>CAMBZY010000310.1 GCA_945872325.1 Candidatus Kuenenia stuttgartensis
AGAATCATCCCAATCAAATCCCACCTGTCAGGCCAGGATTTTTCAACCGTCATGGCCCAGATAATCGACATGGCGATATAAATACCTCCATAAGCTGCATAAGCCCGGCCGGCGAAGGGCGAATCAACTCGCGCCAGAATCGATGCAAAACCGATCAGAGAAATGCAACCGACCGCCAAAAGCCAAATATTCTTCTGATTTTTCTGAACCACCCAGAAGCAATAGCAGCCGGAAATTTCGGCCAAAGCGGCCAGTGCGAAAAACGCCAGACTTTTCATGGGCTCGCTCGCTTGAAGGTCATTTGAGATACGAATAAAAAGTCGGGTATCAATCGTTTTCACGAGAGATACCCGACTTTTATATCTTGATTAAGCTGCTTTAATCGGCGATTCAGGCTTTTTTCGCAGCCAGAACAGCTCTTGCAGCAGAGGCCACGTTTGCGGCAGTCAGGCCATAGGCTTCAATCAAGGCTTCCGGAGAGCCGCTTTCGCCGAACTGGTCGCCCAGATTGACGTATCGAATCGGGACTGGCTTGATCTCAGCCACGTTCATGGCCACCACCGAGCCAAGTCCGCCGTGGGCCAGATGCTCTTCAGCCACAACGATGGCGCCAGTTTCTTCAGCAGCAGCCTTAAGAGCGTCGCGGTCGATCGGCTTGACGGTGTGCATGTCAAGAACACGCACCGAAATGCCTTCGGCAGCAAGTGCTTCGGCAGCGTCGAGCGCTGGCCCGACCATCAGGCCATTTGCGATGATCGTCAGATCTGTGCCTTCTTGAAGGGTGTTGGCTTTGCCAAGCTCGAACTTGATCGTTTCGTCGGAGTAAACCTTCGGAACGTCAGGCCGACCCACTCGCAGATAAACCGGGCCCTGGTGGGCCATCATGGCGGCTGTGGCAGCCCGGGCGGATGCTTCATCGGCAGGCACCACGACCACGAATCCGGGTAGTGAGCAGGCCAATCCCACATCTTCGATACCCATCTGGCTGGCACCATCTTCGCCGATGGAAATGCCGGCATGACTGCCGACCACTTTCACATTCAGCTTGGGATAGGCCACGCTCATGCGGAGCTGGTCGTAAGCATTGCAGATGATGAATGCGGCAAAGCTCGAAACCAGAGAGATGTGGCCAGCGGCGGCGAGGCCAGCAGCGACACCAACCTGATTTGACTCAGCGATACCAACGTTGAAGAACCGGTCTGGATACTTCAGGCCAAACCATTCGGTACGCGTGGAGTTGCCGACGTCGGCGTCGACCACAACGAGGCTACCGTAGGATTCGCCAAGACTTTCCAAGGCACGGCCGAAAGCATCGCGAGTGGCTTTACCCAAAGGTCGCGACGATTTGACTGAAGAGCTGGCACCTGCCATTTGACTAATACCTCTATCGATTATTCGGAATATATTCGCTGGAATTTGTTGTCAGACGACTTTTTTCGCCAGAGTCAGGCAACACCGGCCTCAACTTCGGCAATCGCTTCGTCAAGATACTTGGCAGGCATTGGTTTGCCGTGGAAGTTTTCGTCTTTGAGCTTGGCCATCAGGTTCAGCATACCGTACCCCTTTTTGGTGAGGGAAACGATGCAGTTTGGACGGCCTTTGTTCGAGCGGGCCCGGTTCAGGGCATCAAGAACTTCCTGCTGATCGTTGCCGTTGATCACCTGAGTGGACCAGCCAAACGAGGCAAATTTGCCGTCGATCGGATCCATGTTCAGAACATCAAACGACGAACCTGTCTGCTGGAACCCGTTTCGGTCGACGATACAGGTCAGGTTGTCCAGACCATATTTGCCAGCGCTGGCAGCGGCTTCCCAGATCTGACCCTGGCCGAGTTCGCCATCACCGGTCATGACATAAGTTTGGGAGCCATTTTTGGCCAGACGTGCGGCAAGGGCATAGCCCACACCCATCGAGAGACCTTGGCCCAATGAGCCTGTGGAGGCTTCAATCCCGCCCAGACGAAGCATGTTCGGGTGGCCTTCCAGGCGGCTCCCGAGCTTACGCAGGGTCATCAGTTCTTCGTGAGGGAAAAGCCCTTTGTGTGCCAGTGCAGCATAAAGCACTGGTGCGGCGTGACCTTTGGAGAGGATGAACCGGTCGCGGTTCGGGTCTTTTGGATTTTTGGCGTCGAAGTTGAGAAAACCACCAAAGTAAAGGGCCGTCACCACTTCAACAGCTGACATGGAGCTGGATGGGTGGCCGGAACCGGCTTCGGTCGTCATCCGCAGGATATCCTTGCGGAGCTCTTTGGCAATGGCGTGTAGTTGATCAATCGGTACGGACACGACAGTCAATTCTCCCTGATTCTTACGAGACACGTTTCGGACGACCGACGGCCGCTTTACATCGAAATTGCCAACACACCATAACCCGTTCGCATCCTATCGGCAAGTGATCAGGGGTGTCCAATTCCAAAATAATGCCGTCCTTATCTTGCTTTTTGCAGATTCCAGCCTTTTTACAGCCTTCATCCGCTGACCGACTGAACGAAGATGAATCCAGATCCGACTCGCAACTCGGCCGATCCATCGACGGGCCACGAGTCGGATCTGGGTCAAAACCGCCCTCCGTGGCGGCTCGGTTACGCTTCCAATTCGAAAAATAGGGGCGGCTCACCATCCTTGGCGATGTCCAGCAAAGCCTTTCGCCATCGCCCCCGGTACCATCCTGACCACAAAATCCGTGTGGTCAGTCTTTCGTGCTGGCAGGTCGATTTTGGCCGCCTGCACCGCCACCCATGGGCCTCAATGCCGTAAGGTCGAACGGCTTACCCTTCATGGTGGTAAAATCCTGCTTCTGCTTATCATTAAGCACAGCCATCATCTTGGCTTCCTGAGCTTCGCGAGCTTCCCGCATGGTCTTGGCAAAGTCTCCACCAGGGGCTCCACCACCCGGCGCACCTCCACCACCACCCTGCTGAAAACGGGCCGTCATGGCCTGTCGAGAATCTGCTTCCATCTTTTCGAGCTCATCCCGCTGAGCTCTTGAAAGTCCCAGCTTCATCGAAACGTCCTGCACTCTTAAAGCACCAACCCCAAGAGCCTGAATTTGAATTTCGCCCAGACGTTTGTTTTGATTCGGTTCCAGCAGGAGGTCGAGCTTTGTGCGAAAGCCCCGCTCTGTTTCCTGAGCGACCCGAGTACCGGCCTGTGCCATTTCGCGAAACTTGGCGAAACGCTCCTCAGGAGGAAGGTCTTGCAAGGCCATGGGGTCAAAACCCATTTTGGCCAGTCGTTTTTGGATCTCGCCCTGATACTCGTCGCCAAGCTTTTTAGCGTCTTTGATTTGATCGCCAGAAAGTCCAAGCTCTTTCTGGACAGCTCCCACTTGAAGCAATGCAGGCTGAGCTGTGGACGAACCACGCATACCCATACCGCCGCCTTGCTGACCATTTACGGATGAACTGAAAATCGAAATAAAGGCGAATGTGCTGATCGCGAAAATTTGACCGAGTCGATTCTTACTCTTAATGCTCATCATTGTAACGGGGCTCGTGAGTCAAGTGTTGGTGAGAAATGCGACAGTCGCTCTAAACCTCAAGGCCGGGGAAAGTTGTTCATCCTTGAACCATCGCTTTAGCTGTATTTCCACACCCATGCCTTAAGCGACACAATCCATGCACCGTCGTTTGATTGGGTTCCGCGACATCTTGGCGGAAAGATTTTTGGCTGCTGGAACCAGTCGCTCTGTTTCAGGACGAAACCGTACGACTCAATTCTTCGAGATGGCCTAAGTTAGAATGATCCAGAGCGATTGTCCAGAGGCTGCCAATAGCCTCTCCAGCACCTCATCCCGCCTGAAATTTGCTTATTAATAAAGCGTTGCTCAACATTCCAACCCCCCTGCCTGCACTTACGCAACCCAACTTTTTGTGCAGTCGGGACAGATTGCTTAATTAAGCACTCGGGATTGCACCCATGCAATACCGCTATAAATCAAGCCGGAGTGCCTGCATCAAAGCTCTTTCGCGATCTATCAACGAAACCGTCCCTGCTGATTCGGGGGGACGGTTCACACGTTCATATTTGTTCTTCTAAAAGGGCCGGCATTCGGTTGCTGCGGGTCATGACCTGATAATAATGGCTGGAGGGCTCGCAGATCATGTAAACCGTGTCGCGGCCCTGCTCGTCTGCCACCAGGAGGCCGTGCATGCCTTGGCGAACCCTGTACCAGATCCCCTTTTCAAGCCCTAAAGCGGCAGGGATGCGTACCAGCCCAGGCGTCGAGCCACCCCAACCGCCTTGTTCGACCGTCGACTTCCATGTCCAGCCCGTGCGTGGAAGGCACCGTGAACGCCCCCGCGCATTGCCCCACCACACCAGATCGAGTCCTCCGTCTTTCCAGACAGGCAAAACCGGCTGGCGGTCGTCGTACATAAACCGCACCTCAGGCTCACCTCCACGCTCATAAATTCGCCTGGCAATTTCCGGATGCCCCTGCATGACTAAAGGCAGGTCACTTAAAGCCAACGCAACACCCACACTCATCGCACACCAGCCTTTCCCTGCAAAACCAGCGTTCAACTACACCCGTCAGAAGCAGATCTTGCCTCGCACATCACAAATGTCATAGCTATTGGCTCCGTCGGCATAGATATCGGTCAGGGGGAGCGTGGCCCCACTGCGTACGGCGAACCGGCCGATGCGTTGATTGATCTGGGTTTTGACCTGGGCCAGAGCATCGGCACGCGGGCTTGAAGGCTCGAAAAGACTGATCTGAGCCGAGTGGCTATCGGCCAGATCCTCAGCAATCAAGTGCATCCGGCTAGCCAGGTGGCCTCTCCTCCACGCCTGACGAAGGCACGGCCTGAGCGA
>CAMBZY010000311.1 GCA_945872325.1 Candidatus Kuenenia stuttgartensis
CTTGGCCTTAGCGCCGACTCGACCAAAGGTCTCACCGCCGTTGCTGCCAAACGTGCAGAAGGCGTGGAAGCTCTGCTGGGACAACTCACAGGCTGGACAGAAACCACGAGCTGGCTGAGGTTTGACGGCCACATGCCGCACGTCATTCCAGCTGATGCCGCTGGACTGCCGGCTGACATTATCACTTACGAAAACGGCGTCGTGTTCGTCGGCTCAGGAGCCCAGGGCGCCCAGTCTGACCCGACCAAAACAAGCTATCTGCAAGTCCCTGAGATGGTGAAGGTGGGCGAAACCTGGAAGTTCGTGAGCCTCCCACGGGCGATCAATCCTGGCAACAACGAACCTGCCACAGGTGCCGATGTTGAAACCGTTCGCTCCATCGTCTATCGCAATTCGGCCACCCCCGGCGGCCCCGGCGGTAACCCTGTCCTGGAAACCGCTCTCAAGGCGCTGGCCGATTACGACGCCAAAAACGCCGCGGCGCTCGGTTCAGGCAATCGTCAGGATGCTGCCAAATATCACGTCTCCCGCGTGCCTGTCCTGAAGGCCGTGATGCAGGCTGCCTCGGATACGGACAAAGTCACCTACCTCCGCCAGATCGTCGACAGCCTCGCCGCTGCCGCTCAGACTGGCCAGTACGAAGACGGCTTTAAGGTGCTCGATCAATTGGCGAAAGAAGATCCTTCGATCGCTTCTTATGTCGATTTCCGCAAGATTTCTGCCGAATTCGCTCTGGCTAATGAAGAGCCGGGCGCGAACCTGATCAAGGTTCAGCGCGACTGGCTGGCGAACCTCGAAAAGTTCCTGACCGCCTATCCAAAAGCGGCCGAGGCTCCGGAAGCCCTTCTGCAACTGGCGTCCATCAACGAATTCAACGCTGATGAAGACAAAGCCAAGGTCTATTACAAGCGACTTGCGGAGCAGTTCCCTGAAAGCGACTTCGGCAAGAAGTCAGCCGGGGCCCTTCAGCGTCTGGAAATCGTGGGTCGCCCATTGACTTTGAAGGGCAAGACAACGACTGGCCAAGCTGTTGACCTTTCCAAAGCAACGGCTGGAAAGAACGTGGCCGTGGTCTTCTGGGCCAGTTGGGCAGAGCCTTCCCGCAAGGATCTGGCTGACCTGACCAAACTTGCCGCCTCGAAAGCGGGCGAACTGGAAGTGGTCACCATCAGTCTGGACAACTCGGCTGAAGACCTTCAAGCCTTTCTGAAGACCAATCCAGTCACCCTGCCGATCATTTTTGAGCCAGGCGGGATGGATGGCCGACTGGCGCAGGAATACGGCATTATCAGCCTTCCGACGGTCTTCCTGATGGACGGCACCGGCAAGGTCACCAACCGACTGGTTCGGACATCGGCTGAGATCGCCAAACAGCTCGACCGGAACGAAGAGCCAAAAACTCGTGGTGTCGCCGCCGGCAATGGCAACGATCAGCCGAAACGCTGATTTTCAAGCGATTTGCTGTCTACACTGGCAATCAACCATCAACGTAAACGACAGAAAAGGGCGACCCATTGTGGTCGCCCTGATCATTTTTACAACCATTTTCGTTATGATAGTCCTAAAGCGATGCCGCGAACGAACAAAACATCCACACGTCACAAACTATGAAAGCTCAAACTCATGCCTATTGACCTTTCCCCAGCACCCCTCAGCCTGGCCTGCCTGAATGGCGTAATGATGCCTGCCGATGAGGCTAAAGTCTCGGTATGGGATCGCGGGTTTGTGTTTGGGGACGCCGTTTATGAAGTCTGCCGGATTTATCAGGGCCGGTCATGGCTCGAAGAAGAGCATTTCGCACGACTTGAACGGAGCCTGGGAGAGCTTGAAATCAAGGGCGTGGACATGAAGGCCCTGCGTGGCCGGACCATAGCGACGATCAAGCAATCCGATATCCTCGAAGGCACGGTTTATATCCAGATCACACGAGGAGTGGCGCCTCGGGCCCACGCCTTTCCGAATCCGCCCGTTCCGCCCACAGAATTCATCGCCGTCAAACCTTACGATGACTCTCCGACCCAAAAGAATCGCCAAAAGGGCGTGACAATCCTGTCGCATCCCGACCTGCGCTGGGGCCGGTGCGACATTAAAAGTACCAATCTCCTGGCCAATTGCATGGCTCTTGAGAATGTCAAGCGCAAGGGCGGTTTCGAAGCAGCTTTGGTCGACCGCGATGGCCTTTTGACTGAAGCCACCCACAGCTCGATTCTTTGGGTGCGCGATGGACGGCTGGAAGGCACTCCTCTGGAAGAGAATATCCTACCAGGCTGCACCCGGTTGCTAGCCGATACACTGACCGATCGCATCGGGATGAAGATTCACGACGCAAAAATCGACTTGAACACCTTGATGCAAGCCGATGAAGTTTTATTGATGGGCACCACGATTGAAGTCATGCCGGTGGTGAAAGTGGATGAAGCCGTGATTGGCAAAGGCGAGCCAGGGCCGATCACTCGCAAGCTTCAGGAGTCGTATAAAATCGCACTTCGCGAATGGCTTGAACAAACCGTTGTGATTCGCTGAAAATACAAGATTATGACAAGCCTACCTGGTGCGACAGAACCTGAAACCGAAGTGCTCGACGCATGGTCGGCCAAACTTGTGCGTGAACCTTTACAGAATGCACCAGTGGATGTGATTTGCATTTCGAGCGACTCTGAATCCACTTCAGCCGAGAAATCATCAGGCGTAGAAACCGTCCGCCGCAAAGGCCGGCTTGGGAATGTTATCTATGTATACGTGGATGATTCCATTGAAATCGGGCCTGCCATTCAATCAGCGATTGCGCAAGTGCAATCTCCACTGGTTGTATTGACAGAGACCAGCTCCGAGTGGAATCGCGACATTATTGACCGGCTCCTGAGAGCGATTGATGGATGCGACCTGGCGATTGGAGCCCGGCCAACGTCAAAAACCCTCGCGAAATGCAACCGGACAATTTCTGCCAAAATCAGGGGCTGGATCTGGGGCGCAGGTGTACTGGACCCACTCTCTCCATATAAAATGGCTCGTTCAGAATTCCTCAAAAAATTCCCGATTCAGTCCAAGTCGCAATTCGCCCATGTCGAGATGATCGCCAAATGTAACTTTCTGGACGCTTTGATCCATGAGGAATTACTGCCGGCTGCTCCAGCCTGGACTTTCCCAAGCTATGGCCGCAAAGTTTCTGCGGATAAACGAGCTTTATTTCGGAATCCGCATTTTAAAATACAACTGGCAAGCGAAATAGTTGAAGAAGAATGACCAAGAAACTCAACAGCCTTTGATTCAAATGAAATGAACCAATGGCTGTTGAAATTCAGATGTGATTAATTGGATCCGTATTATTTCACAGATTCAATCTGCACGCCCCGGTTCTGCGAATTCGACTTATATCTGTTCTCAAGCCTTTCCATTTGCTTGAGGCTGTTTTGCTGATTAATACCGCGCAGATTCTGGTCGAGGGATTCCGACTGCTGGCCCTGACCTTGAATCTGAGGTTGATTCTGCTGACGAAGTTGAACAGCAGCAGGCTCAAACGACTGTTGGAATTTGCCGCCGAGCGAAGCTTTTCCTCTGAAAAACGCATACCGGCCAGCAGATTGACGCACCACTACGGTGACCAGTCCGCTCAACCCGTCGGCCACGTAAACGCCTCGCATGTCTGTCACACCGTCTCGCAAACCACCACCAATACTGGCGGAAAGTTTCACTTGCAACTTCGCCAAAGGCTTGCCTGAAATTGCCTCGCGGGCGGCCACGCGCACTCGGCCTGCATCCGGCTCTTCCATGACTTCAAGTTCAATGGGAGTGGCCAGAACAATGCCTGATGCAAATAAATCACCGCCCCGAATCATCACCAGATAAGCCCCTTCACCGGGCACCTGTAATTGCAACTCGTGGGATTTATCGGCGAAGTCTTTGCCGTCACCAAGAGTCACGGTAGATTCTGTCAAGGGCTTGATACCTGCCAGATCCACTGCTCCGATTTGATCGAGATTTTGCTTCGACAAATACAATCTCAGCAAATCGACTGGATAGACTTTTAAGTCCAGCTTCTCAATATTGCGGTATTGAATCTTGATTTTTGCTCCGACAGGTTTATTCCCCAGAGCCGTTGGCACCATGGTCACTTCTGGAAGGCTCAAGGCCTTGCGTTCCAGAGCTTTGACAGCAACAGAGGCGTCTGGGAACTGATCCTTGACCAGTCGATATTGGTCAAGTGCTTTGGGAAAGTCGCGCCGGGCGTCGTAAATCTGGCCCATGATAAACAGGGCCTGATTGCGGTTCGGGCTTTGACGCTTCACCCCGCCTGGCTCTTCATAAGTGGTATCGGCAATTTTTCGGGCAATGCCGATCGCTTGGTCCAGCTCGCCCAATTGATAGAGGGCCAAAGCCTGGCCGAACTGGAGACTATCGAGAAAACGGCTCTTGGGATAGAGTTTCACAGCCTGTTCGGCCACCCTCACCACAGCCTCATTGGCCTCAAGACTTGCAAGGTCTCCAATCAAAGCCAGATTCGCTTCATCTCCCAAAGGATCGTCTGGAGAGAGGGTCAAAAACAGTTGGGTCAGTGCAATCGACTGAGCCAAAAGCTCGGAATGAGTCACCTCTGCGCCCATCAATTTCCGGCGAGCCTCAGGATTTGTCTGTGAATCCGTCGCCATTTGGCTGATCCATCGCGATAGTCCGAAGAAATCGCTTTGCTGGCTGGCTGATCCCGGATAGCTCCTCCAAGTGTTGATCAGATAAACCGCCGCCTCGAGTGGACGACGCGTTTGCAATAAAGTCTGCCCGAGCTGGGATTCATCGAG
>CAMBZY010000312.1 GCA_945872325.1 Candidatus Kuenenia stuttgartensis
GAAGAGAATTCGAGGCTGATGCGTGCGATATTGGCGGGCGAACCGTTTACGGAGTCAGAGCGGCCATTGATTGAATCCGAAATTCGGTCTCGAATGACACGGGCCTGGTTTAACCGAGCTTATGAGGCCGCCAGACGGGGCGATCGCAAGTTGGAAAAAACGGCATTATCCCATGCAGCCAGTGAGAGTTGGCGGTTCTTGGCAAGACTAGCAGCAACACATCCAAAAGCTTTGGCAAGAATGATTTATGGTTAGCAAAGTAGGGCGAGATGAATCCCGCCTGCTACCAGTGCCCACTGATGCCTAAAAAATGGCTGTGGTTTGCTTTAGGATTTCCGGCGTATTGTTAAACACAAGATTGCTTCCATGAAGGCTGGCAATAGCCATTTTGCCCCTATCTCCGGTCGGTTTTAAGACGAGAGGCTTCCCAACGCGTTCACTTTCCGGAAAGTGGCGTCATAAATGGTAGATTTTCAGAAGATTTTCAAAATCTGATTTGATACGATAAATCAAGCGAATAGGAAATCGGCTGAGGTTGTCTGATTCGAGTAATATAGACGATCAGAACCTTTATTTGATTGTCAATTTGATAATTTTCGGTCATAATCAGGTGTGATTGAATCCGCCTGCTGAGTGCACATGTATAGAAATAAGCCTGAATGACTCTGCCTATCGTTGGTCAAATGCCCTGTTCGACGCGCCAAGGTCAAGAGCCAAATACGGCAGCCACCATGCTACCGATTCTGGTCGACGGCCCGAGAGTCCTGCCCCACCTTCCGACCACCCATAAGGAAATGCAGGCCAGGGGCTGGAATAGCGTCGATGTCGTTTTTATTACAGGTGACGCATATATTGACCATCCTGCCTTTGCCACCGGTATCCTGAGCAGGGTTTTGGAAGCGGCCGGTTATCGAGTAGGGATCGTCTCTCAGCCTGACTGGAAAACGGCGGAACCGTGGCGTGAATTTGGTCGCCCGCGTCTGTTCTTTGCCATCTCGGCTGGGAACATGGACAGCATGATCAACCACTATACCGCCAATAAAAAGGTGCGAAACGACGACGCATACAGCCCTGGAGGGCGAATCCAACTGCGCCCCGATCGCGCCACTCTGGTCTATTCCCAACGAGCCCGCGAAGCTTTTCCTGGGGTCCCAGTCATCGCAGGTGGTGTGGAGGCCAGCCTTCGCCGACTGGCTCACTTTGATTACTGGTCCGAAACGGTTCGAAAGTCGATTCTGCTCGATTCCAAGGCAGATCTTGTCGTATTCGGGATGGGCGAGCAGCCAATTGTCGACATTGCACGCCGGCTGGCCAGTGGCGAGACTGTGAAAGATTTGAGAGACATGCGTGGAGTGGCCTATTGTCTGGGGGCTCGTGAAACACCTCCGGAGGATGCTCTGAAACTGCCGAGTTATGAAGAGGTTAAAACCGATAAAAACGCCTTCGTAACCGCCACGCGAATCATTCACCAAGAGACCAATCCTCTTAACGCTAAACGACTTGTGCAGTATCATGATCGACAGGCCGTCGTCGTGAACCCACCGGGCCTGCCGATTAGTCAAGAGGATATGGACCGCATTTATGGTCTGCCTTACACGCGCAGGCCTCATCCGATGTATACCGAAAAGATTCCCGCTTTTGAGATGATCAAAGACTCGGTCACCATCATGCGTGGCTGTTTTGGGGGCTGTACTTTCTGCTCGATCACAGCTCACCAAGGACGGATCATTCAGTCCAGGAGTCAGGAGTCGATTCTGGCAGAGCTGCGTCAAATGACGACGGACAAAGACTTTAAGGGTGTCGTATCCGACATCGGCGGCCCCACAGCCAATATGTATCAGATGCGTTGTACGAAGCCTGAGGTTGAGGCTAAGTGCAAGCGGTTAAGCTGCGTGCATCCAAAGGTTTGCAAGCTGCTGGGTACAGATCACGAGCCATTGATTGACTTGATGAAGAAAAGCCGCGACATTCCGGGTGTTCGCAAAGTGCTTGTGGCTTCTGGCGTTCGGATGGATCTGGCACAGCTTTCACCAGAGTATATGAAAGAGCTGGCTGCTCACCACGTGGGTGGAACTCTGAAGGTGGCCCCGGAGCATACCGATCCGGAAGTCTTGAAACGCATGAAAAAGCCAGTGATTGAAGACTATTCCGGCTTCGATAAATTGTTCCGTGATGCGGCTGCAAAAGCGGGCAAGAAACTGACGACGGTCCCCTATTTCATTGCCAGTCACCCTGGCAGCGACGTCCATTCGATGATCCATCTGGCCCTTTTCCTGAAGCGGAATGGATACAGGCCGGATCAGGTTCAAGACTTCATACCTGCGCCTTTTGACATCGCCACCTGCATGTATTACACGGGTATCGACCCCATGACGGGCGATGAAGTGCATGTGGATCGGCACTTGAAGGATCGGAAGATGCAGCGTGCCTTGCTGCAATTCTTCAAGCCCGAGAATTATTTTGCTGTGCGTGACGCCTTGATGAAAGCCGGCCGGGGCGACTTGATTGGGGCGGGCTGCGATTGCCTGATCCCGTCTAATCCGCCACGAGAAGCGGTCATGGCACGTATGAAAGAGGCGAACAAATCGTTAAGTGAGGGGCGATTCGTACACACCATCGACGCGCCTCGCCAGACTTCAGCCAGAGCCGGATCAGCACCCGGCAAGACACAAAACGAGCGTCCGCGAGAGACGATCCAACGCCCGATGGACTCGACAAAACCAGGTACAGTCGGTTATCGTCCGGGACGGAAAACCGCACGCAAGCGTCCGGGAGCCGGTCGTTAAGCAGTGATTCCAATCAGTACGCAACTTCAGCCTGCATAGATAGATCGATTGATTCGCAATGAACCGAAGCCGCCCGCGTCCGAACTCTACCAATCCCCGAGCACGCAAACCTGCAGGCACAGGTGTACGTCGCCCTTTTGCATCAAAAGAGACCATTGCACCGGTATCGAATGCCGCTGGCCACGTGGCCACCCAACTGGCCCGCGATTATTGGGATGAGCTGAGCAATCCAAGAGGTCGTAGCTTGACGGCGATCATGCGAGCGCACCCTCAAGAGGTCGGACTTCTGAACGACTTCCAGAAGTATCGGCTTCGGTCATATTTAGAATCACTCGCCCGCTGGCATGGCTGGCTCAAGGGTCACACACAGCGATTCGTGGAATGGCCGCTCCTGCTGGGCGCGATTTTGGAGTCAGATAAAGTTGACGATACGCACCGTGCATGGGCTCGAAGGTGCGACTTGTCTCCTGAACGTCTTCTGGCGCTTGGAGATGCGCCGAACTGGACGGCTCGTGGCGAAGGCTATCGACGACTGGTTGGTTCGAACCGGGCGAACGTGGATCCCTGGGCTTTGGTTCCTGGCTGGCTGAGAACGCATTTGCCTGAAGTCCCGTCTGACGAATCTGCCAAGAATTGGCACTCGCGAATTCTGGAAGGCTTTCAACAGAGGCCATTTCAGTGGATCAGGCTTCGTGATGTCCATAAAAACAAGACTATCGAGCATACTTTAGAGAAATTGACTGAGGCTGCAGGTCAGGCTCCATGGCGATCACGAAAAATGGGAACAGCTGTGCGCTGGCCACGTTACATTGATTTGCCGGAGCAGAAAGAGCCGTGGCCGTGGATTTCCGAGGATTTCAGTGATCAAGTGATCGCACAGGTTTGCGACCCTGATCCAGGCGAGCGCTGGTGCGTGTTTGATCCTCAGGAACTCGCCATTGTGATCGATCTTGCAGACCGCATGAAGGGCAAAGGCCTTGTCGTAGTCGCTTCTGCCAATGAACGTCTTTTGAAGGCGGCTGCACTTTTGGCGAGGCGGTGTGGGTGTCACAATATCAATACCAGACCGATGATAGGTGATGTGATACCAGGTAAGTCAGGGACTTATGACGGTGTTTTGATTCATGAAGCCGGAATGGGAATGGATAAATGGCGTACCGATCCGGAACGTCGGCTCCGATCCGATGAACGGGACCTGAAGGGCGTGGTCAGTCAAATTGATGCCCGGCTGAGAGCTGGTCAAAAGGCTGTGAAGACGGGTGGTCGACTGGTCTATGCCGTTGGTTCTCTGACGAAAGACGAGACGGATTCCGTTGCTGATCGTCTACTCAAAGAGTTTCCACACCTTGTGCCTCAAGAGTTCACAGATCCACGCACCGGGGAACTTGGAACAGCCCGGTTGCACAATTGGCCGGAACGTGATTTTGGCGAAGCCCTGTTTGTGACTCGTTGGACGAAGTCTGGTTCATCTCTTGGAACTAGTGCATGATCAGTTACAACCCGGACCTTTACTGGCGATATATTGTCCAGGCTCGCGGAACCCGTATTGAGCGGATCTTTTCGCGGGTACTGCCAATGACAATCTGGGCGTTTGTGATCGAATACGGGCAATTTGATATCCCGTTTTCTTCGACCACTTCCATCGTTGCCATCATCGGTTCGGCTCTCGGGTTCTTGCTGGTCTTCAGGATCAACGCATCCAACGAGCGTTTTTGGGAAGGCCGCAAGCTTTGGGGGGGCATGATCAATACCAGTCGAAATCTGGCTCGAGCCACCCAGATTCACCTTGTTAATGATCGTCGAAAACAGGAAGAAATCGTTGTCTGGATCATCGTATTTGCTTATTCCACAATCGAAGTGTTGAGAAAGCGCAAAGGCATTGGCCCCATGGCCCGCCGACTGCCTTCCAAGGAAGTCGAATGGGTACTTGGTACCGACCACGTTCCCTTTGCTGTCGCCACCCGAATTACAGGTTTGCTCAAACAGGCAAACGATGAA
>CAMBZY010000313.1 GCA_945872325.1 Candidatus Kuenenia stuttgartensis
AGCCAGAAAACATCTTCTGTTCGAAATGCAGATCAGATCATCGTCATGGACAAAGGCAAGATTTTAGAGCAGGGAACGCATCAGGAACTGGTCGAGTTTGGAGGCTGGTATGCCTCCACTTATGCTGCTCAGACGTCGGCCATGACCGATAAAATCTACGACGAAGCCGCTTAAAAAAGAACAATTGCGAGATTCCCGAGCAAAACCGGCGGTAATCCAGAGAAAAATGTATACTGATAAACCTCAAGCACGTTTTCCAAACCAAGCCGGGTCAGATCAACCTTGGACAAGCCCACGATTCTCTTCCTGACCGGCCGACTCGCAGAATCGTCGCTGCGCCGACAGGTCGAAGAACTCTCTGAAATAGCCGGCTTTACACCCTTGATTGAAGTCATGCCGATCTCGGTCGCAGCCCTCATGCCCGCCGACTGGATCGCCCGCCGATTGAAAACTCTGCCCTCCGTAGACATCCAAAAAGTCATCCTTCCCGGCCATGTCCGTGGAGACATCCAAACCTTGGCCGACCAATGGGGCGTGCCTGTGGAACTCGGCCCCGTCGACTTTCGCGACCTGCCCCAACACTTTGGACTGATCCGCCAGAAACCAGCCGATTTCGGCCGCCATAACATCGAAATTCTCGCCGAAATCAACCATGCCCCACGCATGTCCATCCCGGAAATTCTCGGAATCGCCGACCGATATCGAGCCTCAGGTGCCGATCGAATCGACGTCGGATGCGACCCCGGGGGAGTCTGGGCTGGCCTCCCTGATGCCATAAAAGCACTCATCGAAGCAGGGCATAAAGTCTCTGTCGATTCGTTCAGCCCAGTGGAAGTCGCTGCTGCCACACAAGCCGGCGCAGATCTTGTCCTGAGTGTAAATTCCACAAATCGCCATCATGCCCTCGATTGGGGCGTGGAAGTGGTTGCCATTCCTGATGTTCCGGAAGACTTGCAGAGCCTCTTCGAAACTCGCCAATTCCTCCTCGACCATAAGATCCCCTACCGGCTCGACCCCATTCTGGAGCCTTTCGGGCACGGTCTGATGGCCAGCCTCGAACGTTATGCACAAACACGTCGCCAATTTCCCGACGATAAAATCATGATGGGCGTGGGAAATATCACAGAACTCACCGACGTCGATTCTGCCGGTATTAATACTTTTCTGATTGGTATTTGCGCTGAACTTGATATCCAAAGCATACTCACGACAGAAGTCATTGGATGGGCCCGTTCAAGTGTCAGAGAGATCGACCTGGCCCGCCGTTTAATGCACTATGCAGTCCAGCAAAAGCAAGTCCCGAAATACCTCGAACCTCTACTGGTCATGCTCCGCGACCCACGCACCCACCAGCATGGCCCAGAAACTTTAACACAGCTTCAGGCCACAATTCGCGACCCAAACTGGCGACTCTTTGCCGAAAACAGTCAGCTTATTGCATTAAATAACGAAAATTATCTCGCAGATTCTGACCCATTTGAATTATTTGAAAAAATGGGCGTGACAGATGCTTCACACGCATTTTATCTTGGATACGAACTCGCCAAGGCCAAAACCGCTCTCACACTCGGGAAATGGTATAAACAGGATCAAGCCCTCAACTGGGGCTTTTTAACCGAACCGGAACGATCGCACTGGGACGGTGAGAAAACGACCAAACCCAAAATTAAAAAGGGGCATAAGGAATGATTATCGAAGGTGTTCTGACTACCCTGAACGACGACGGAAGCCCCAACATTGCAGCCATGGGTGCCACTGTAGAACCTTCCACCATCGGGCCAGATGGCTTGTGGACGACTTTTCAACTCCGCCCGTTTGAAGGATCCAAAACCTTCCACAACCTTTCTATCAGACCTTTTGGTGTGTTCCATTTAATTGACAACGCCGAATTACTCGCCAGAGCCGCACTTTCAGAAGCTGAAAATACCACTTTGATACCCGCCCAGTCCGTGCAGGGTTTTGTAATAGATGGATCCGTTCGAGCCTACGAATTTCAATTGCAACTTGCAGACTGGTCGCGTCCCCGGGCAACTCTCGACGCCTCTGTCATTCAATCTCACAATTTACGCGAATGGTCAGGCTGGAACAGGGCACAGAATGCTGTTCTGGAACTGACCATCATGGCCACCCGGGTCGGATGGACTCCTCGCGATATTTTTGAATCTCAAATTGCATCACTCACCCCTCTGATTGAAAAAACGGCTGGCGAACGCGAAAAAACCGCCTGGATTTTCGTGCTCGATTATCTCGAAAAAGCCTGGTCGAAATCTGCGTCATCAGGTGATCCGGGAAGATGAATTCTGCAACCATCATCACCTCCAGTCGCCTCCACTTCGGCCTATTCGGCTGGGGCCCAAACGCGCCCCGACAGTTTGGCGGCTTTGGACTGATGATCCAAAATCCGGGCTACAGGATTCATGCAATCGTTGCATTATCCGACGAGATTCAGGCAAACCCTGACGATCAGAAAACAATCGAACGTTTAATCCCAGTCATTCGAGATCAATTAAATCAAAATGGCTACAAACTTCCTGCCTTATCCATTAATGTTGAGAATTCCATCCCAACACATCATGGGCTTGGCAGTGGCACACAGCGTTCATTCGCAATCGGCAGGCTGGCGACCGCAATCGCTGGATGGGACAAACCGACTACCTCACAAATTGCATTATTGACCAATCGGTTCCCCAGGTCTGGAGTCGGCGCCTATGGTTTTGATCAAGGTGGCCTGATCGTAGACGGTGGGCACCTATCTGGCCTTGGTCGTCATCAGGAACTTGCTCCATTAATCCATCGCATTCCATGGCCTGAGCATTGGCAAGTGATTCTTGTCACCCCTCAGGAGCCGGAAGGTGTTTTTGGAAAGAAAGAAATGGAGCTTTTTACCCAACTCCCTCCGCCATCGCTTGAATCCATGAATCAAGTCGCCAGAATGATCCATTCCGACTTTTTATCCGCCCTGGCCAATTTCGACTTTTTAACAGCCATGGCTTCGCTCGAAATTGTCCAAAAACAAGTTGGTCAGTGGTTTGCACCCGCTCAGAAAGACTCTGTTTATGGTTCTCCTTTAAGAGACTCCATCATTAAATCCATGAATTCCTCCGGCCTCAGAGGTGTCGGCCAAAGCTCATGGGGACCAACCCTGTTCGGCTTCAGCCAGTCATCGGATACGGAAATTCAATCCATGATTGACTCGATTAAAAATCAACATCCTGAAATTCCACTCAATATATTAATCACCTCAGCCTCAAATACCGGCCACCGGCTCGAATCAGACTAAACCTTCTATCACCTGAAGTTGTGCGATATTAAAAAAACTCATGCATCCTTATCGAGAACGTGTCCCGTCCGATCAATTTTCAGAATTTTACGCCTGATTTCGAATCCAGTTTAATCCTGTCTCATTCGCATCATGAATCGCTTTGGCCACAAGTTCCGCGTTCACTGGAAATGGCATGTTGTGGATACTCTCTCCAGCAATCACCGCTCGTTCGGCAATTTTGAAGATCAATTCCGGTGACGCTTCCGACAACCCAATTTGGCCCAAAGTCACTGGCAATCCCACCGATGTGCAGAATCCAAGCACCTCTTCAATCTCTTCATTTGGAGCTTTTTCCAGCAGAAGCTGGGCCAGAGTTCCAAATGCCACTTTCTCTCCATGATAAAACGAGTGCAATTCCGGAACGATCGTCAACCCATTATGAATTGCATGTGCTGCAGCCAGACCAGCCGACTCAAAACCAAGCCCTGAGAGCAGCGTATTGGCCTCAATAATTCGCTCAAGAGCAGGTGTAATCTCGCCCGACTTCATCGCTTCAATTGCGGCTGTCCCATCCTCAACAAGTATCTTCCAGCACAGTTCCGCTATTGCCAATGAGGCTCGGGTTGCAATTCCACCTCGCAGATTCTGTGCTCCACTACGCATGCAGGCTCGTGCTTCAAACCATGTCGAAAGTGCGTCGCCCATGCCTGCGACAAGTAGCCTTAAAGGTGCCTTGGAGATGACCTCTGAATCCACAAGCACCAGCGCAGGATTGTGATCAAAAAGTCGAATACTTTCGACCACTCCAGCTTCCGTATAAATCACAGAAAGTGCGCTACATGGCGAATCCGTGGAAGCAATCGTCGGGCAGACCACGCACGGCAATTGCATTTCGGCTGCAATCGCACGTGCTGTGTCAATCGCTTTTCCACCACCGGCCGCAACGATCACAGCCGCTCCAGATGATTCTGCAAATGCCCGCCCCAGGGCAATTTCCGCCCTTGAGCATTCGCCTCCAAATGCGTGCACCTGAAAAGCTCGCCCCTCTTTGGCAAACACCGACTCCCAAATGGGCATCAGCAATTCACGCGCAGATCGACCTGCGATAATACAAACAGGGCCATGAAGGCCAAGCCCGTGCATCTCATTTCCAAGGTCTCTGGTCGAGCCAGCTCCTTGTGTATATCGCAATGGGGAGGCAAAAACCTTGTGCATGGGGCTCAGTTCTTCAATTTACCTGTTTGCATGGATCCGCAGATTGGTCGAATTCCGTCAGCTCGGATCACCTTCAGTAGCAGGCTTGGAACGTCTCGACAAACCCATCCGAAGTGGTGGAATCTTGGTCTCACCCTTGGGTGGAACCGGTGGAGCAGGGGGCTTCGGTGCTGGATTTACAGGTGCTGGTGCCGCTTTAGGTACGGCTGGTTTTGGATTCTGAGTTTCGGTCGTGGATACGTTAGACGCAGGCGACTTCGACTTTTTTTCCTTCTTAGCCAATTTAGCTGCTGCAACT
>CAMBZY010000314.1 GCA_945872325.1 Candidatus Kuenenia stuttgartensis
GTCTCACTCGATTCAGTCGAAAAAAATGAGACTTCAGTTCCAGGAATCACCCTCGCGAGTTCTCAACAAGATTTCGCATGGATGTCTATTATTCTTCGCACTTGTCGACGATACACAACCACGCGCATCTCCCTGGCACTTCTTGACACTTGGGCGACGGATTGAGTCGATCGGCATTCTGTCCCGAATTCTGAACGAGGGGCTTGCCATCCCTTTCTCGAATTCTGTCGATCCAGGGTTCGCTCACTGGGTCTGGCTGCTTAATTCCTGTGCAGCTCGAGACGCTTTTATGAGCCATCACCCTAAAGGTGTTTCGCCTAAAGCGCTGGTGGATCAATTGATGCTTGATCCTGAATTTCCTCACTCGATTCGGTTTGGTGTAAACCGGGCCAAGTTGAGTCTGGAGTTGATTCAGGCTGAGGTGGGCGAGGATCGATCCCGCGACGCCCAGAGGCTGATCGGTCGATTGGATAGCCTGCTTCGATATATGGATGCTGACGAAGTTTTCAGCGATGGGCTTGAGGGCTTGCTTGGTGAAATTCAGTGGACCTGCGACCGCATCAGTGAACGGCTTTACGCTGCATACTTCTGACTCTTACGTAACTTTACGCCAACAAGGAGCGTACACATGCTGCTGAAGATTACGCACAAAACCCGGCTCGACTACACATGTGAAGTGGAAGGCACGATTTTTGAGGCCAGAATGGCCCCCCGTTCGGATGACGATCAAACCACTCACTGGTATCAACTTACGTCAACCCCAAACGCCCCTCTGACAAGCTACAGAGATGGTGATGGAAATCGTGTTGACCTTTTCAATATCTTCAACCCTTACACCAGTCTGACAGTTCAGGCTGATAGTTATGTACGTACCCACAGACGCGATTCATCCGCACGGTTGAAGGATGAAACCACGTTTGTAAAGTCTGGCGATGTCATAGGACTCGAACTTCGTGAATTCCTCAAGCCAAGTGCATTGATTCTGAATGGTGAAAAGCTGCGCCAGTTTGCTGATAGCATTTACTGGCCTGACTGGGAGACAGCGACAGGCCGGGCACAGAGACTTATGGATGCTCTTGGTGGACGATTGAATTACGAATCGGCAGTCACGCATGCGTGGTCGTCCGTCGAGGAAGTCTTGAGTTTAAATGTGGGGGTTTGTCAGGACTTCGCACACGTATTGATCGGGCTTGCCCGGCTCAAAGGTTTGCCGGCCCGATATGTGAGCGGTTACATTAATCAGCCTGGTCAGATTGCAACTCACGCCTGGGCGCAAGTCTGGTTCGGGCCAAGGGCTGGCTGGATTGATATGGATCCAACGCGTGGAATTTTTGCGACGGATGACCATGTGACAGTTGCATTTGGTCGCGATTATTCCGACGTTCCGCCGAACCGTGGATTATGGGTTGGAAACGCGGTGGAATCGATCGATGTGATTGTCGAGATTAGTCAGGTGGATCGACTCCCAGCGGATATTTCCGACTTTAGTCCTCGCAAAAGCCACTACGCTGGTCACCACCGACGATTCTCAAGGGCGGCGTCCTTCCCACAAAATGCTCAGGCGACCTCTGCCACGAGGGCACTACTGGCTGGCTCGCTCCCAAGGCAACCGTTTCAGCCTGAAAATCATCCTCAGCAAACGCAACAGCAGCAATAGAATTCATGATCGAATGAATGACCAGAAGATCAGATTTTAGAATTTAATGCTCGTAATTTCGAGCAGAAACCTTTAAAATCCGCTCCATATCAAAACCTCTCCCACCTGATTCGGACTCTCCATGACTTACTGCCTCGGAATTGTGACCCGCGATGGTCTTGTGCTTGCATCGGATCGACGAACGAATGCTGGCCTTGATCAAGTCAATAAAGTTCGGAAAATGCATATTCTTGAACGCCCTGGCGAGCGTGTATTTACGCTGCTCACGGCGGGTAGTCTAAGTTGTACGCAGTCGATTGTGACGCTTTTGCAGCAGGATTTTGAAGCAGGGCGGGGGATGGCCGCCGCCGATACTTTCTATGAAGCTGTTCGTGAAGTGGGACGTCGGGTTCGCGAAGTGGCGGAGCTTGATCGGGAAGCTCTGGAGCGAGATAATTTTACGTTCAACGTTTCCATTATTGTAGGGGGCCAGATTCGGAACCAGCCTCACGAACTTTACATGGTTTATCCGCAGGGGAATCCGCTCCGAGCGGCTGAGGAGTGCCCTTTCCTACAGATTGGAGAGGTTAAATATGGCCGACCAATCCTCGATCGTGGAGTTCGTTTTGAAAAGACGACCCTTACGGATGCTGCAAAATATGCTTTGATTTCGATCGACTCCACCATGCGATCAAATTTAACGGTTGGCCCTCCCATTGATATGTGGGTCTACCATAAAGATCGCTTGGAGATGAGGCAGGTGAGGGTCTTTGAAGAAGGCGATACGGAACTGATTTCCATACGTCAGGAATGGGAACGTCACCTGAGGCAAGCTGTTCAGGCTCTCCCAGCCATTCGGTTCCTCGAAGAGGCCGACGGCAACGATTGAGGTTTCCGGCGATTGAATCTAGCCGCAGGGCGCTAGCCCCCGGTTTCTGCGATTTAGAAATCCAACCGTGGCTATCGCCAAGACCGGCTAGCTTCAGGGCGATCTCCACGGTTTCCGGCGATTGAATCTAGCCGCAGGGCGCTAGCCCCCGGTTTCTGCGATTTAGAAATCCAACCGTGGCTATCGCCAAGACCTGCTAGACAACCGCCGCGGTGTGCCTTGCCAATGTTCGCTTGAAAACAGGGATTTAATTTTTTTCCTGATTCAAGAAGTTTTTTTTGAGCGGTTTAGAACCTCCATCTTGTCTGATCACGAGCTTTGGAAACCCTCTAAATCAAGTCTTTTCAAGTGGATTCCAGATTTTCAAGTGTGAAAAGATTCGGGATAAACCGGTCAGGCGAAAGAAATTTGTGAAACATAACACTGGAATCATTCGCCTGAATGCGATAAGATAAAGTATTCCCGCCTTGGAGTTGGAGCAAGACCTGCGACACTGATCTGGTTCACTCCTCAGTCGCCTTTGCCCTGACTCAGAAGATATCCCGCCAAACTGGAGGCCGCTCTCATGTTGACGATCTACGGAAAAGGCCATCGTCTGTGTGATGGATTCTCAAGACGCAGCTTCTTGCAGGCTGGTGGTTTATCACTTTTTACTGGCCAGTATTTATCGCTGGCAGACATCTATCGGGCGGAAGCCGCAGTGGTGAACATTCCGGGCACAAAGCCAGGACTGGTCAACCCCCGGACAGGCCGTCACAAATCCTTGATCTGCGTTTTTCTAGGTGGTGGTGCACCTCACCAGGACATGTGGGACCTGAAGCCCGACGCTCCTGCCGAGATTCGTGGCGAATTCAAGCCCATTGAGACGAACGTGCCGGGCATCATGATTGGCGAGACGTTCCAAAGGCTTGCCAAGCTTCAAGATAAAGCGACGTTGATCCGCTCCGTCGTGGGCAATCACGGCGACCACGCCGCTTTTCAGTGCTACACCGGTTACAAGCCTCAGGACTTGGCCGTGGTGGGTGGCCGTCCTTCGATCGGTTCGGTCGCAGCGAAGGTGCAGGGAGCGGTGGACCCATCGGTTCCTCCATTTGTGGGGCTTTCACCGAAATGCGCGCACGCTCCCTGGGGTTCCACAGGCGATCCAGGCTTTCTGGGACCAACCTTCTCGGCCTTCAAGCCAGATGGCCCTACGCTGGACAATATGAAGATGCGCGACCTCAGCATTGAAAAGCTGGCAGATCGCAAAAAGCTTTTGGCCAGTTTCGACCGGCTCAAGCGAGAGGTGGACTATGCTGGCCAGCTTGAGAGTCTGGACTCCAAGACTGAGCAGGCGTTTGATGTGTTGACAGGTTCACAGCTTTTGAAGGCCCTTGATCTTTCCAAAGAAGATCCTCGCCTGAGAGCCCGTTATGGAACCGGCCAGCCTTACAACTTCACCTATGATGGTGCCCCGACCAACAACGAACTCTTTCTCGTAGCCCGCCGACTGGTTGAGGCTGGTGTACGGGTTGTGACCATGACATTTGGTCGATGGGACAGCCACGGCGATAACTTTAATCTGGTGCGTGATCACGGTGGGAAGATGGATCAAGGGCTTTCCGCTCTGATTGAAGATCTCTCGGCCCGCGACATGCTGGACGATGTGACGATCATTGCCTGGGGCGAATTTGGTCGTACTCCGAGGATCAACGCAGGCAAGGGTCGCGACCACTGGCCTCAGCTCAACTCAGCCTGGATTGCTGGAGGCGGACTGAATCACGGTCAAGTGATTGGTGCCTCAAATCGTTTGGGTGAATATGCTACAGAACGCCCTGTGCATGTGCAGGAAGTGGTGGCCACGCTTTACCATGCGATCGGTCTCCCACCAACCAAAACCACGGTTTTGGATCCAGCTGGTCGGCCTCAGTATTTGACCGACGCCGAGCCGATCAAAGAATTGATCGGCTGATCTCTGCTTAAGCACTAAAATTAAAGGGGCTAGCCGACTTGGCGCTAGCCCCGCTTTGTTTTCCAACCCGACCGTTATTCTCGACCGATTCCTGAATTGGATCGCAACCGCTCGACCAATAATATGGCAAGGATCGATTTCGCATCCTTGATTCGTCCATCATGAGCCATGGCAAGGGCTTCTGTCCAGGTGAAGACGACTGGTTCGAGGTTCTCGTCAAGCTCCAGATTGGTGCCGACAGCGGTCAGATTCTCACACAGGTAGAGGTGCATGACCTCGCTCAGGATGCCTGGGG
>CAMBZY010000315.1 GCA_945872325.1 Candidatus Kuenenia stuttgartensis
CAGGCATTTCATGGAGCGATTTTCCTGGATGCCGTTGGCCCTGTGGTCGGTGTCGGCCTCTTCCGGAACGTCGGCAGTCAGATGTCGGCCATGATCGTTGCCGGTCTGGTCAGTACACATACCGTGGCCGAACTTCGCCTGAACCGTTCCCAATTGGACCGAACCGGGACGGGAAAAATCATCGACCGCGATGCCGCCAAAGGACTCGCAAGTCCTTCAGCCATCAACTCCACAGACGGCGCACGCCTCACCCTGGCTCGCGTTTTGGGAGCAATTCTGGCTGGCCCTGTTCTGGGCTTTATCGGATGCGTTGCCGGACTGATTTCCGGGCTGATGGTCAGCCGCTCGATTCTTGACGTTCCCACAGTCTGGTTTCTCTACAACTTTGTGGAAATGCTCTGGGCCCGTGACCTGGTCGGGATCATTGTCAAAGGCTCGGTTTTTTCTGGATTGGCATCATTAATCGCCTGCCACGAAGGCCTCAGAATGCCGGAAGGCGTGGCCGACGACTTGGGCGTGTCCATGTGGCGTGCCGCCTTGCTCGGCATGATTGCCATCCTGCTCGCCAATTCGGCATGGTTCACATTCATGTTTCTGGGTGGTGCCCCGTTCGGACGAACCGTGCTCGAACCACCTGTCCCCAGATAAGCTCAACACCATGCCTATCAATCACTTGCATTTATCATCCTCACACGACATTCATGCCCGGACGGACATCCGAACCAAGGAGCGAACCCTTCCATGAAACGCAGTTCTACTCAGGAAGTTTTGGTCGGCCTTGTGGTTCTGGGCTGCCTTGCCGGAATGATCAGCCTGATCGCTTTATCTGTCGGTGGACCTGGATTTTTATCCAACCGGCGCACCATCGACGTCATCTTTAAAGATGGACAAGGCGTGCGCGTAGGTTCCGCAGTTCAGATCGCCGGCCTGACCAGCGGGCGGGTCGAGGGCGTGGATCTGGTCGATATCGACGGCTCTCTCAGAGCCAGAGTCCGACTGACCATCCCCGAAAGTCTGGCCATCAAACTCAAGCAGGATGTGAAGATTGCCATCAAGTCGTCTCTCACAGGACAGACCATGGTGAATATCATCAACTCTGGCGCTTCGCACATGGAACTTGTGGCAGGGCAAGTGGTTGTGGGTACTGAAACGAGTTTTTTCGACCCGATTATGGAGCAGGTCGGACTCGGCCCTGGCGAGCGTAACAACATCAGTCACATGATTGGCGAAGTTCGCAAGAATGTCGATCTTTTGATGCCCAAGGTTCAAGCCACGGTCACAGCCCTGGAAGAAACGACCAACGGGCTGAAGCAGACTTCGGCCGCCATCAGACCGAATGTGGAAACCACCATTGCCCAGCTCCAGCAGACGGTAAACAAACTTCAAGGCGTTCTACCACAGGTAGATACATCCTTGAAAAAAGTCGATCACATGGTGACTACGGCCGATACGCTTTTGACGGCCGCAGGCCCCGATGTGCGCGAGGCTGTGGCTGGAGCCAGGGGTTTGATGCTCAACGCCGATCAGCTGATGGCGGAGCAAAGGCCAAATATCGCCAGGACAGTCACGAATCTGGAAAACACCCGAATCCGTGCAGACCGCGTACTCTACCAAGCAGAATTGCTTTCTGGTCAGGGTGTGGACATGGTCAACAAGTCGAAGGCGAACATTGAACGAACGGTATCGAATGTGCGCGATGCGACAGACTGGGGCGATAAGCTCGTCCAGAAGATTTATTCGAATCCGTTCTATCTGAGCCCCTTCTATAAACCGACGGCCCAGGACATTCAGGCCCACGCCTATTTTGATTCTGCTCAGGCGGTGATTGTGGGAGCCAAAGAGTTGCACGATACAGTCAAGACGCTTGAGACTTTGCGGGCAGCTGCACGTACGCAGGAGGAGGCTCAGGCGATTGACCAGCTATATGCGAAGGCATCAGGGATGTCCGAGAAGCTCAATCAGACGATGTCGAAGATGGCAGACGGGCTGCAACCAGCGGCGATGAATCCGAATCAGGGACGGCAGGGGCTGCGCCGATGAGACGTTTTGCAAAGAATTTTCCGAAGTCTACACGCTCGATTCGAAAAGACTTAGAGAAAATTTTTCAAAATTCTGTGATTGGCGTTAAAGTCGTCACCGTTTCACATCCGATAACGTTAGAGGATTTGACACGTAGGAGCACGTGACAGACATTAGGCTCATCCGGCTCCTGTCGCCGACCCGTGTTGGGAAGGCGGCTCGGAATTATTGAGGGCTTCTGTTCCCGGTAATTCCCGTCGGGTGAGGTCGAAAGCTAGCGGACCTATAATACCGCTATCTTGCATCTTGAGAGGGGGGTCCAACGATGGAAATCCATGGCTTGAACGGCGCAGGCGGAACACAACCAATTTATCCCCGTATGGCGGCTTATACCGTTGAATCGGGTTCTTCAGTTGGCGTGAACGCACCGCGAGATCATGTTGAAATCAGTTCTTTGGGTCAGATGCTGGACGGGATTCATCGGCTGCCTGATATCCGCCACGAGCGGGTTGAAGCGGTTCGTCGACAAATCGCTGAAGGTATCTACGAGACTCCAGAGAAACTTGAAATCGCTTTGGATCGGCTTCTGGACGAAATGTCCGGATTCTGATCAGGTCAACCGACAGGCACGGACTGCTGTCCTATGACCCATTTGCTCCCTTATAACACCGATCGCGCCATTCCTGCCAATTTATGGCTCGAATGCCGCCCGGTGTTTTTTTGTTTGCATTATCTGTCAGGCTTAATTTGAATCCCACGTCGCTTCCAGATATCGATCTGGCCAAATCTTGCTAAAGGCTCGTATTCACGTCTGATCAACCTGTCAATTAAAGGGTATTTTATTGCAACGTTAGACATTTCTTCACGATCATTCCAGATGACAATGGATGGGACCTGACTTTGAAGGGAATTTGCGTATTCCAGTTCAAGCTCAGGATGCACCCAGCGAAGCCATTGTATTCCTTCCGCACATGGCCAGAGTGAGAGTCTTCCGGTCGGACCATTGAACGTCGGAAATGGCTGTTTTCTGATAAAATTGACAACTCTGACTTCCGATGAAGTTTCCTCACGAATAAATTCCAGAGCCGATTGATAGTCCTGCCAGAAATAGACTTTCGGGATTTTATTTCGATCTTTTAAGTGACCAGCCCAACCGGGCGGAGATTTTTCCAGACCTGTAGACGACACCATGGAAACCAACGCTTCCCGGCTGGAACTTACGCTCAGCATATCAGGAAAAGCTGGCAGAAAAAACCACGTCCAAAAGCCAATCAAAGAGACTTTGAAACGAGACGAAACACCTTGGAAATTCTCGAAAACGCCCCAGAAGATCCCGAGCATCAATCCGGCCACCATTTCCAAGGGAATCTCGGTATATGCATGCATGACAGGGCACAATGGCTTATAAAACACCATCGAAACAAACATGACAACCCATGGTAATACGAGCCCCAATTTACAAGGATCATTTCTCAAAAGATATAACGTCAGAACAACGGTGCACAATGCACTGAATATCACTTTCGTCGCAATCTGATTATAGACCGTCCAATGAAACGCTTCGCGTCCTTGAGGATCATAATTCCCATACATGAGTTCACGAAAAGTTTCTCGAAAGAAGTCGTCTGCAATTCCGTGAAAAACCAGAGGCGACCACAGGATCAGCGATGAAACTAGCCCTGACAATACAATTTGCTTCAAAGCAATCTCGGTTTTCAGACGCTGCCCCCAATATTCTATCACTACGGACACAATCACTGCTGGCAAGAGCAGAATGGCATAGGGCCTGATCACCAAAGCAACGGCAAGTACAAATCCCGAGAACAGATATTTATAACGATGAGTTGTCATCTGGGTCATCATCAACATACCAATTCCCAATGCAATCACATACCATTCTCTCTGCATGACCCTTGAAGCATCGAGGCTCATGTAATATCGGGCCATTAAAATACAGACAATCAATCCTGCAGTGCTCGAATCAAAGACGCGTTTGCTCCAGCGAATCGTCAGGCAGAATAGAACGATACAGACCATGATATCAAGAAAGTTTGCCGCCATGGGATGGTTCCAGCCGAACAGTTTGCCAATCATCCACATGATATAAATCGGGCCTGGGAAGTTAAAATCAATCAGATCACGATAAGGTTTTATCCCTTGATCCCAAGCATGTGCCGAGACTGAAAAATGCTCGAGATCCATCCACCACGGCCAATAAAGATAATGCGGAGCCCATAATAAAAACCATAGAGCTATGATTATACTTAGGATCCACTGAAGCGGTAATCGAAGAAACTTCTGGCAATACCCTTCAGAAATCAACCATGTTCTCTCTGGCAATAGACCAACCCATTGAATCAGTTTGAGCAACGCAACAAATCCAAAGAAATAGAATACTCCTTCGAACCTGAGCAATATCTCAAGGCGTTGGCCTATGAGCCAAAACTTTAAATTAAAACGAATCCACGAAGTAATTGCACCAGAAAAACAATATAAAAAAGTACCTAGACTTAACAGCACGAACCATACAAGTATTTTGTAGGCATTCGTTCTTGAGAGCTTTATCATGACATCATCCTTTTTCAAATAGATTCAGTACCGCTTACTATAACGGACTCAGTCAAACGATCACGATTTGGATCTGGTTTACGCGCGACAATAAACACAGACAATCCAAAACAGAACCGCCAGCCTCGACAAATCAAACCGTTCTCGAACAACAGTATTCTGGCAAGAATCCGGTTGATC
>CAMBZY010000316.1 GCA_945872325.1 Candidatus Kuenenia stuttgartensis
TAGTCGAGCGGGAAAAGTTCCGGATTGTCGCGCTCGTGACGAATTTCATCCACCGGTTCCTTCTTGTCCCAGCCTGCATAAAGCCTGTTGGCGGCGTTAAAGACCATGCCTGGCACATCAGAAACGCAGCGATAGGCGTGGGCCACTCCGGGTGGGATGTAGACGGCCGTGGGGTTCGAAACTCCGGCCACGAACTTCATGCGCCGGCGATAGGTCGGGCTATCAGGCCGGTTATCCCAGCAATAAACGCATAGCTCGCCTGGCCCGATGAAGGCGAATCCGTCGGATTGATCGACGTGCTCATGCGGACCACGTGAAACACCTGGCAAAGTGCTTGAGACGTAAGCCATGACAGGCCAAAGCTCTTTGTCGAGTTCATCGTGGCGGAAAAGTTCCACAAGCCAGCCGCGATGATCGGTATAATTCTTAAGGTGGCGCACAAGAACGCCGTCGATGGGGCCATCCACAAAGGGCTCAATTGCCATTTTTTTCCGTTCCTTTAGATAGGCAATGAATTGCACAAATCCTTGATAGACAAGTCGAATCCTAACGGATCGAAGGGGATTTGGCTAGTGTTTTTGTTCCGATCTCTGCAGTGAGAGAACAAGAACCCCAATCAACACCGGGGTTCTTGAGGGAATCCAGCCGTCTTGGCTCAAACGTTTTTCGTCGAGGCTGAAAAGTTCGTGTCCCCAACAAATGCAATCGACTTCGGAGTTCCAGCCGGTGCCCTGAATCGATAAACCACCTTGCCAGAGACCAGGTTTAAACGGGTCGTTTTCGGGCGAGTTCCACCCAAAGTGATATTGATTTGGCCCGTCGGAGTGCCTGCTCCTGGTGCTGTTGGCGAAATTTTGATCGTCCATTCCTGATTATTTCCAGGCTTATTTACAATCGTCCAGCTCACCGATGTACTGGCTTTGCCCACACTCATCATCGCCATGGGGCTTGCTGCAGCGCTCCCTGCTGATGTTTCAGCCACTTTGGCATTGAAGTGAAGCATCTGTCCAACCTTCGTGGAATTAAAATTCCAGACGGCCTTACCGGATTGTATTTTTGAAGTCCCAAGCACTTTCTTGTCGTCATAGAAAGTCACCACAGCACCTTCATATGCAGATGCCTGAGATGGCAATACCTGTGCCGTGACAGCGACTATCTGGCCGAACACCGCTTTGGAAGGAGCCGTAACACTCAGAGTCCCAGCAGCTTTGGCAACCACAATATTTAATGTCGTCGAGCTGGAGCCTTTGAAATCTGCACTCTCACCATAAACCGCCTGAATCGTGTGTGAGCCCACACCAAGATGATTCAACGTGAATGCGTAACTTCCGTCAGCCGAACTGGTGGTGCTGTTGTTGGAGATGATCACTCCATCAATTTTGAACTGAATCGGGAAATTTAATACCGATCCGCTTGGATTGGATGTTAATTTTCCAGACAGACTCACCGATTGACCTGCATGGATCTGGGTTCCACTGGCTGCCAAAGTCAATCCCGTTTCAGCCTTGGCAACTGCAACAGTTGTTAAAGTGGAACTGACAGCTTTGAAATTCGCCGACTCATTAAACAGTGCCTGGAAGCTGTGCGAACCTGCCCCGAGATGATTCACGCTGAAAGAATAAGTACCATCGGCAGCGGCAGTTGTATTTGCAGTCACCGTGCCGTCAACTTTAAGCTGAATCGGTGAATTCAGTACGGATGCTCCCGTGCTGGATGTCATTTTTCCAGTCAGTGTGAGCGATTGGCCAAATGTGATTGCCGATCCTTGCAATGTCAGCGAAGTGCCGGCTTTGGCAATTGCAATCGATGCTGGAGCAGAGCTTGCCGTCTTGAAATTCGCCGACTCATCAAACAGAGCCTGGAAGCTGTGCGAACCTGCCCCAAGATGATTCACGCTGAAAGAATAAGATCCATCGGCAGAGGCAGTTGTATTTGCAGTTACCGTGCCGTCAACTTTAAGCTGAATCGGTGAATTCAGTACGGATACTCCCGTGCTGGATGTCATTTTTCCAGTCAGAATGAGCGATTGGCCAAAATCAATGCCGGTTCCAGTGAGGCTCAACGTACTCGAAGCCTTGGAAACAGTGAGTGATGTCAGTGCCGAGCTTGCCGGTTTGAAATGGGTTGTTTCGCCAAATGTTGTCTGAAATGAATGCGATCCTGCGCTCAGATTATTGACAACGAAAGAATAAGATCCATCGGCAGATACGGTTGTATGTGAAACGACGGTGCCGTCCACCTTAAGCTGGATCGGTGAATTCAGAACCGAAACACCAGTTCCGGCTGACAATTTGCCGGTTATTGTCAAAGATTGGCCAAAATCAACGCCAGTTCCCTGTAATGTCAGTACCGTGGTCGCCTTGGCGATGGTCACGGATTGCGTTGTTGATACTGAGGAATTGTATTTCGAGTCGCCCGTGTAGCTCGCTGTAATCTGATAAGTGCCAGGCTCCCATGGAGTGGCTGGTGAGCTCCAGCTTGCTTTGCCTTGGGCGTTGACCGCTGGAGATGCAAATACAACTCCATTATTTTTAAGTTCTACATTACCTGTTGGGGTCGGGCTGCCTGATGGGAAGCCGATTGTCGTATCGATCGACCAGTTTGCACCAAATTCAACAGGTGTGGCAGGAGTGGTCAGGCTGGTTGTGGAATTGATTTTTGGGACGTCGAATCGCGGCAAAGATTGAGTTCCACCCAAAGCCCCTCCCAGTACATTCAATCCGACAAGTTTAAAAAGGGCTGCCAGTTCACCTAAGCCGTCATCTTCTGGAGGAGCACCCCGATCAGGGTTTGCAAAGTATGCGATTGAGAGTTGTGGCCCGTTCGGAGAATGCGGGTCAAATACGAACTCGTTCGCCACATTCATCAGATTCATACCGAAAATACCGTCGATCCCGGGCGCTACATCAAGCACATAAATAGGGACGTTGGTAAATTGCAATATCCCGCCATCGGTACGCAACATATCAAGAGTATCTAGAGTAAACCCAGGGATTGTGGTGGTTCCAGCCACTCCCTGGACGTCGATTGATGTGGTGGGCGCGTCCAGATTCAGGCCAAGACTGAGCGCCATATCGGTGGAAATGACTGAAAGCTGGGCACCTGTATCGAACAGGAAACTGCCTGTCGATGACGTGATATTGTCGTACGTGCCTGACACGTTCGGAATCAGCCAGAGCAGGGATTCCGTGATCAAATCTCCGGGATTGTCCGAATTGTCGCCACCAAATGGAATTAAGGGGAAAACCACCGTGTCGTGAATATCGGTGTTGGCCGGGTCATAAACAATGGATTTGCCAGGGTGGGCAAAGTTCAGGTCGGGGAATGGAATAATCAGGTCGGGGAAAATGTCCGAGAAATCCAGCATGGCACCAAGCATTTCCACATGCGCCGCTGCCCCGTCAGGATATTTCGGAGATGCTTTTAAAGCCGGTGTCCCGGTGATGGTCGGCAGCAGGGGAGATTCTTCAGTTCCCACAAATGCCTGAATATCAGGTGTTTCCAGGGCCGTCGGGCTTAATGCAATATTGAATTGGGGAAATCCAATATCATCAAATGATAAATCGAAAGAATGCATTCCATCGGAATAAATGATCCCAGGTTCGGAAACGTCGCCCACAATCGAGCCGCCGATCCCTTCAGCCATCGCTCCCCCTGGAACTTTGATCGGAATCGAGCCGATTTCGCCCATCCCAAAAAATTCCTGATCCTGACCAGCGAAGGTGACCGCCGAAGCACCTGAATCAAAAATACCAAGAGCAGCTCGATCAGGGATCCCAAATCCCTGGACCACCAGAATCTGATCTCCAAACTGATCGAGTTCAGGCATCATCGGGATTGTCAGAACCGCTGGGAGAGTCAACAGTTGACGCGATTCAACAGTTTCAACCCAAAGATTGATTCTACGCATACGCCGGCGATCTGACCCGACCAGATGAACTGGCTGGCTTGAAATGGCCCTGTTTATTCGGCCACGGATCATTTTTCTGAAATGGCTCATCGAATCGATCTCCGTTTCAAAACTGGACTCATCCTCGAGTGGTGCGTCAATTATTCGCTCCGTAGAGAGTACGCATCAATCGCCAAGGCAAGAAAGGCTGTCGCAACATTGTTGTGTCGGTTGGATCTTCTATCCTACACCCAAAACTCAGGTTGCGTCAAGCCGGAAGCAATCATTAAATCATGACGCACCCGCATGATCCGGTCAATCGATCCATAAAAAATTTTATAAAGCCATGATCCATCTTGCTCATTTGCCACCAATTACGCTGTAATAGAGGACACTCCCAACTTTTCATCATAACCCGACACTTGATTGAAGGCTTGAATTATGGCCGCCAATGTGGATCACCCCAAATCAAACAAAGCATTGATTCTCCAGGGTCAGCCTGTTGTCGGATTCGACCTCGGCACCACATTCTCAAAATCAGCCTACATCGACACCGAATTTCAGCCCCGCCTTGTCCCACTCGGCAGCCCCCAAAGCCGTGGCGATGACCGGTTTCAAATCCCCTCTGTTGCTCTCCTCAGATCCGATAAACTACTCACCGGCGATGAGTTGCCCGCATTTTTCGAGCCTGATGATATCCCCATCCGGCTCCCAAAACGTTATCTCGCAGATAGCCGACCTAGATTTCCGGAAAACAAGCCCCGCTTTAGTGCAGCGGAAATCTGTGGTCAAATCCTCAAGAGGCTGAAAATACGAACTGAGCAATATCTCGGGGTTCCAGTCAAACGAGTGGTTCT
>CAMBZY010000317.1 GCA_945872325.1 Candidatus Kuenenia stuttgartensis
CGATCTGTCTGATCATGCTAAGATTATATGAATATCGCCCCTCAGATTGATGATCTCGCATCCATCATGCTCTGCGACTCCGTGTCGTCCTGAAAATCCATTCCCAATTGGATCAAAACGCTTCATTTGATTCCGGAGTCGGGTACCAATCACATGCAAAATCCTATCGACAAAATCCGCCTGACTCGAGTCAGACGCTCTGCGCTCTTCATCGCAATCAGCTCCTCATTCGTCCTCCTGCTATTCATCCTGATGGGTCGCACAGATAAAAATAAAGACCTAAGCAAGTCGAAACAGACCCGGATTGAACTTGTGGCTTTCCATCCTCAACAGATTGAAAAGCCAAAAGTCGAGGCAAGTGCTGGCCCGCTCGCTCCGCCTGCCGATCCGGTCACGGATAGTCAAGGCCCTAAACAATCGCGCATGGAACCGCCCAAACTTCAGCAGTATCTCGTTCCTGGCGACATTTCTGTGGTCTCAAAACTCGTAGGGAACAAGGTTTGTGCTGAATGCCATCCCGGTGAGCATGCGCTTCATGCAGGCTCCGGTCATGCCCGAACTTTGAAACCGGCTGGTAAAACCGCTGTGGCTCAAAAGCTCAATGGGACGACTGTTCGCGATACGGAAAGTCCTCATATTCTCTGGCAGTATCTCGTTGCTGGGGAACGGCTTGAGGCTGAACAAATCAAGGACGGCAAACGCACCTGCATTCCGCTCGACTACGCAGTCGGCTCCGGCGAGCATGGGATGAGCTTCGTGGGTGTTCAATACAGCACAAGCCTTCAAGAATACACAGGCATTGAACATCGTTTTTCGTATTACACGCGATCCGATCACATGGATATCACGCCTGGTCAGGGCGAACGAGATCGAGGAAGTAAAAAGCAGGAGTTTGGCGACACTGGCCGAACGATGAATAAAACCAACCTGACCAAGTGTCTGGACTGTCACTCGACCATCACTTCCGCCAAAAAGGCTGGTGACTTTGACCCCTTCACCATCATCCCCAACATCTCATGCGAACGCTGCCATGGGCCTGCCAAAGATCACGTCGAAGCCGCCCGTCGTGGCGATCCGTTAGAGAAACTGGCCATGCCACTGGGTGTGGAAAGTGCCACCCCCGCTCGCCAAATTCACGAATGCGGCACTTGCCACCGGCGGATCGACCTCGTTTCGCCAAGCATGATCCATCAGGATAACCACGAACTGGCCCGCTTCCAACCCTTGGGCCTGCAAGCCTCTGCCTGTTTTAATGAAGGCAAAAGTGGCCTGAAATGCACCACCTGTCACGACCCTCATGGGAAGGTCTCAAACAACAGGGCCAACTACGTCAACGCCTGCGTCAATTGCCACCAGAATCCGTCTCAATCCAAATGCAAGGTCGAGCCCAAAGGCGACTGCATTCAGTGCCACATGCCCAAACGGACTGTCTCTGAAGTCTTTGAGTTCACCGATCACTGGATCAGGTCGCCCAAGAAATCGAAGTGATTGCGAATCTGTTTTCCCGGATCGAATTACGGACCTGATTTCTGCACCGAAATCTCGGGCGATCGCCCTTCGACCAGCTCCAGAATCTGATCCGTCGCCACTTTGGGCCAGGTTTCCTGTTTGCCGGAAGGCCAACGCACATCAACACTTTGAGCCACTTTGAATCCACCGGTTCCAACCCAGAGACGTGAATCGTGTGAACTCAGATAACTCGTTCCAGCCACCACCTGCCGAACCAGTGTTTGCTGATCACCCAAGCGAACTTTCACCACAGCTCCTACCGGTGAAACGGCTTTACCGCTTACTTTTTCAGGCCTTAAGATGATATTCAGAGAGTGGTTCTGACGATCTTGATCTGAAACATTTTTTAAAAGGGCAGGGGGGCCGTCATTGTGCGTGACCAGAATATCTGTTCGTCCATCGTTATCAAAATCACCGAATGCTGAGCCTCGACCAAGCCATTCCTTGCGAAAATAATCGCCGGAGTTTTCCGACTGATCTTCAAATCGCCCCTTCCCAAGGTTGCGAAACAATTGAGGAGGCATCTGATACGGCATGCGCAAAGGCCTTACGTCATTCACATGGCCGTTGGTGATGAATAAATCGAGTTTGGTATCGTTGTCAAAATCCACAAAACCAGCTCCAAAACCCAATCGGCTGCGGGTCGGTGACTTCAACCGGGCACGACTTGTGGCCACTTCAAATCGCCCCTTACCCAAGTTGCGATAGAGCGTTGCGCCTTCCTCATAAAAATTGGTCACCAGAATATCAATACGCCCATCGTCGTCGGCATCACCCACAGCCACACCCATGGCGGCGGTTGGTTCGCCCGACTCGTTATAGGCGAGGCCCCAGGCGAGCCCCACTTCCTCAAATTTCATGCTCCCAAGGTTGTGATAAAACCGGCACGGAGTCTTGTCGTTGGCGACAAAAATATCCAATCGCCCATCCTCGTCAAAATCGGCGATGGCCAGACCAAGCCCGTTCCCATCCTTCTCAGAAAGCCCGATGGAAGGCCCTATGTCGGTAAACGTACCATCGCCATTATTGCGGTAAAGGCTGTCAGGCTCAGAGTTATAGGCCAGAGGAGGGCAGTATCCAATCTGGCCGGGAAGGGCGTTGCAAGTGACCGTTGGCCGACCAGCGGCATCCACCGTATCCGCAAGATATCGCACCACATAAAGGTCCAGATCGCCATCACTGTCCAAGTCGGCGAAGGCGGCACTCGTCGCCCAGCCTTGATTCTTCAAGCCGGCTTTTGTGCTCAGCTCCTCAAAAGTTCCATCGCCTTTGTTGCGGTACAGAGCCGACGATTGGAAGCCGGAAACATAGATATCCGCATGACCATCGCCGTCGTAATCGCCTACAGCCACACCCTGACCATATCCGCGAAACGCCACTCCGGCTTTCTCTGCCACATTCACAAACTTCCCATCGCCCTGATTTTGATAAAGCTGTGCAGCACGGGTTTTATCCTCCGGATCAGCCGGAAGTTCGGCGCCCTGACAGATAAAGATATCGAGCTTTCCATCCTCATTGAAGTCGATCAATCCCACACCACCACCCATCGTCTCCACCAGTCGAAACTGACCATGAGCCGCTGGATCATGGGCTACCGTCAAGCCTGATGCTTTCGCCGTATCTTCAAACAGAATCAGGCCTTTTGGCACATCATCCGTTTGGATTCCACCTGCAGTTTTCGATGTGATAACTACGTTTGAAGCATCAACGCTTTGATTTTCGGATGTCTGTGAGTTCGATGGACCAGTCTTGACCTCTGAATGATCCGAAGTTCCAGAGCATCCTGAGACAACACATCCAATTAAAGCCATTACAGTTACAACAATTCGACGCATTTTAATCCATTCCAGATTCCCGATCATGGCTTCACCTGATCTACCAGTGATCTGGCTTCCGAATGATTCCGATCCAATCGCAAAACTTCCATGGCCCAGGCTCGGGCTTCCCGGTCACGATTCAGACTTCGGCAATGATTCGCCACAGCCATCATTCCAGATGCTTCAGGTGTGTTGGGATCAACGGATGCAGCCAATTCAGCCAATTTACGAATGCTGGCATGTTGCTCCAGCAATTTCGCCGACTCTGAACCTAAACCCAACGCCCGCTTACATTCCGCAAGCCTATAGTATGTCTCAGGTTGACGACTATCAATCAATAAAGCCTGCTCGTATGCCTGCACCGCTTCCTGCCACTGCGACTGATTGCGCTGATGGTCGCCTGTGACGATCCAGAAATTCGCCGATTTTCGCCAAACCTCAGGCGCCTTGGAGATCACCAAACTGGCTGATTCCAGTTCACCGGCTTCCACCAGACAAAAAAGCCTCTCGATTTGTCCTGGAACATCTTCTTGATGCGTTTTCAGCCAGTTGTCCAACAATCCCAAAGCTTTCTCAACTTCTCCACGATTGCGATAATACCTTGCCAAAGCAGGTCTTACATGAGGATTTTCAGGCTCGGCCTGAACCGATTTCTCCAGCACCATGCCTTCGTCAATCGTTTTGGCAAGCGTGCCCGGCGGAATCACCACCACGGATTGAGCGATCAGCCTGAGCGGCTCAATCACGCTCACTCCTGACTGGTGCCAGTTCCAAAGCTCCGTGAGCTGATCCGTTTCGCGACGCTCAATTCCCATCAATCCCACCAGCGATCGCCTCGCCTCCAGCATCTGCGAATCTGACCTTAATGCTTGCTTGAACGAAAGTTCAGCGGCGGCGAGTTGATACAGCTCACGCAAAATCAAGGCCCTCGCAAACTGTGCGGATGCAGCCCTTGCCGAACGCTCAGGAATGGTCTTCAGAATCTCGGCTGCCTTCGCTTTGTCGTCAAGACGGCTGGCAAGATCGGCTCTCTGAAAAATCAGATCCACATCGTCAGGTCGATACCAGGCCAGTTTCCCAGCAGTCTGGCTTGCCATTTGCAAGTCTTTATTCAAAAGCGAGTTGTGTAACAAGTTTGTCAGCGACATTGGGCGAATGACGAAGATGGTCTGGGTGATGCAAATGGCCACCACCAGGAATGCGCTGGTAGGGATCAAAAATCGGCCACGTCTGATTCGACCTGCCATTCGGCAACCCACCTTAGTTTTGATCTGGAACATTCACCCGTATGGAAACATGGTAGAATCCTTTATCTAAAGGAAGTGTACAGCACTGCCTCCTTATCTGAAATACTAATAACAAATCCTTAGGGAACGATTATTACCAAGGCCGATAACAAGCC
>CAMBZY010000318.1 GCA_945872325.1 Candidatus Kuenenia stuttgartensis
GCTTCACTGGCTCGTCCGGAAGCCTTGAGGGCTGCCGAATTATCGCGTGGTGTGATCAACCCATTGCCACTTCCACAGAAGGCCAAACGGGTGATCTGGCTGACGATGGCCGGTGGACCATCGCACCTGGAAATTTTCGATCCCAAACCGAAGCTGGCTGCAATGGACGGCAAGCCCATGCCCGAAAGCTTTACCAAGGGTCAGCAACTCGCCCAGCTTCAAGGGCAGGAACTGGTCTGTTTTGGACCTCAAGTCAAGTTCAGGAAGTTCGGCACAAACGGAACTGAGATCAGTGAACTCTTCCCGCATATAGGCTCTGTGGTGGACGACATTTGTATCGTTCGATCCATGACTACGGATGCCATCAATCACGACCCTGCTCACATGTTCATGAACAGTGGTTCGCAGATCGCCGGCCGGCCAAGCATGGGCTCGTGGGTGAATTATGGCCTTGGGAGCGAATCCAAAGACTTGCCGGGCTTTGTCGTGATGGTCTCTATCGGCAAGGGACGCCCGCCTCAGCCAATCGCCGCCCGCCAGTGGTCCGCCGGCTTTTTGCCCAGCAAATTCCAAGGCGTTCAGCTCAGGGGCAAGGGCGATCCTGTGCTTTATTTACGCAACCCTGCCGGAGTGACGGCCGAACAGCAGTCCGCTGATGTGACGGCCATCAATGATTTAAACCGGCAGCATCAGTCGTTGATGGACGACCCTGAAATTGCAACTCGGATTGCTCAATATGAATTGGCATTTCAAATGCAATCGAGCGTACCAGGGCTGATGGATATCCAGAAAGAGCCTAAAGAAACGCTCGAGCTTTACGGGTGCACGCCCGGCGATGGCTCATTTGCTTCCAACTGCCTCTTGGCACGAAGGCTGGCACAGAAAGGCGTGCGGTTTATCCAGCTTTATCACCGCGACTGGGACCACCATGAAAACGTGCGTGAAGGAATCACTCTCAAAGCTGGAGAGACAGATAAAGCCTGTGCAGCACTCATCAAAGACCTCAAACGACTGGATATGCTGAAGGATACGCTGGTGGTTTGGTCGGGCGAATTCGGGCGCACACCAATGGCTCAGTCCAACAAAGGCGGAGCCGGGCGAGATCACCATAACAAAGCCTTTTCCATGTGGATGGCCGGTGCCGGGGTGAAACCAGGGCTGGTTTATGGTGCAACGGATGAACTCGGATATGCCTCGGTAGAGAATATTGTCACCGTACACGACCTGCACGCCACCATGCTGCACTTGCTGGGCATCGATCACAACTCCTTCACCTACAAATTCCAGGGCCTGGATGCGAAGCTCTCTGGAGTAGAGAAATCCACTGTGGTCAAGGGCCTGCTGGCTTGATCAAAAAGAGAAATTCCCGCCTTACTTTGGCCGGGCCATGGATCGATACGAATTGGCCAGGCCAGGCTGGCCAGTGCTTGCGTAATGGTTCGCCATGGCCTCACAAATCGAACGCTCAAATGGATAATCGCGAAGGATCGATTCGCCCCAGCGAACACCTTCCCCAGGCTTCCCATGGGTGAACATCCAGTTCATGATCGTGCGCTGGGCGTTTAAGTCTTTAGGAGCTCTGACAAGCAGGGATTGTGCTGCAAGAAGAGTGTCCAGCTCGGTTCGAAGCTTTTTGGATCGAGCCAGTTCAAGCTTCATTTCGTCGGTTCGGCCCAGTTGATTCAGAACGAAACCACGACTGGTACTGATTTCAAGGTCATATGGGTCAATGGCTTGAGCTTTATCCAATAGTTCAATCGCTGTTTTGAAGTCGGTCTCTCGAATATAAAGCTCGGCAAGTCGATGATGGGCCGATGCATTGGCTGGATTGATCGCAATCGCTTTTTTAAGCCATTCCTGGGCAAGAACCGGCTGGTTTTGGTCGGCAGCCACACAGCCTGCCCCATACAAGGCTTGTGGATGATCTGGAGCAAGTACCAGAACAGCTGCATAAGCCTCCGCTGCCTCTGGTAACTGCTTGGCCTTGAATCGTTCTTCGGCGAGCCCGAATTGAGCTTTCACAGATTTGGGATCACGCTTCAAGGCTTCGCGATAGTCGATCAGGGCTTTGGCGGAATTGCCAGTGCGAGCATCGACTTCAGCACTCATCAGGTAAGGTTTGGGGTCATTGGGTGCGTCCTGTTTCCATTTCTCCAAAACGATTGTGCCACGGGTCAAGTCATAAGAGCCAACATAAATCCGGGCCAGAGCTTCATCCAGCAATGGATCGGGCAAACCTTTTCGGTTCATTTCTTGGCGCAGAACGGGCTCTACCTCAGCGAATCGGCCTGCGAAAGCTCCAGCGATGGAGCGGATTATCAAAGCCTCGTTAGGATTTGCTCCTAGCGATTCGGCTTTCTGAAGTGCGTTTGACGCTTTGTCAGGCTGGCTCGTGGCAATATCCACTCTGGACCGCCACAACCACGCCTCAGCCGAGTTCGGCCTTTGACTAATCCACTCATCAATATGTTTTGATGCGGAATCAAATTGGCCAGTCCGATAGGCTGATTCTACATCGGTTTGAAAGGTTTTAGAGTGCGGCCACTTCTGCACAACTAACAATGCAATTAGAATCAGTGGGATCCCTAAAAGCCATCTGGCTTTGTGCCAATCCGCCTTGTGGGTCGGGGCTGATCCAGAAGGTGCAGAGGCTGTCATTTGGGATCAAAGCCCGCAAGAGGTTTAGCCTGAGAATCGGATTCTTTTAATAGATAGGCTTTATTGGATTGCAGGTTTTGATATTTCATCACTTTGCCACTGGGCCAATGCAATTCGACCGTATCTGCTATCTTAAAATCGCCAATCCCAAAATGCAATCGTGGGTCGCCTGCCGACTGATAGCTCCCGCCTCCAAAACGCTCCATCACACGTCGCTGACCGCCTGCAATCACGATCACTCGAGCACCGACACCATCGCGATTCGATTTATCGCCTTCCAGCCGAAATGTCAGCCAGTTTTGAGATTTGTCGGGCTTGTTCTGCTGGAGCAGTGCCACTGGGTCGTTCTGGCTAATGATCAGGGCGTCGAGCTGTCCATCGTTGTTCATGTCCGCCACAGCAAGGCCACGGCCAACGCGTGGGACTTTCCAGGGGTCGTCGGGCTGGGCTGGAATTTCACGAAAAAAACCACCTGCGGAGCCGATCAGCAACTGGGCAGGCATGGCATAGGGATAAAACGGGCGATTATCGTTAACATGGCCATTGACGGTGGCCAGGTCTTGAAACCCGTCGTTATTAAAATCGCCAAAAACAGTGGCGAATCCAAGGAGAAATCGAGTGGCCTGACCAATCCCGGTAGACGTGGTTCGGCAACGAAACAAGCCATTCCCGAGGTTTTGATAGAGTGTGGAGCATTCTCCATAAAAATTGGTCACGACCAGATCGGGCTTGCCGTCGTTGTCGTAATCGCTGCAGGCTACGCCCATGCTGGCCTGAAAGCCGCCTTCTTCGCTGCCGGCAAGGCCTGCGGCAAGGGCTATTTCTTCGAACTTCCAATTGCCGAGATTGTGGTAGTAAAAATTGGCTGTACCATCGTTTGCGACGTAGATGTCCATGAGCCCGTCGCCGTCGAGGTCGGAAGTGACCAGGCCAAGACCACGGCCGTCGCGATCGACAATTCCTGAGGCGTCCGTCACATCCACGAACGTGCCTTTATCGTTACGAAACAGGCGGTCGGGGGCAGGATCGACCTTGCTGGGATCGCAATAGAAATAGCCACCCTTTTCATTGCGGCAGAGACGAGGGCTGGCAGGATCCCAGATCATGTAATGACAGACGTAAAGATCGAGGTCTCCATCGTTGTCGAAGTCCGCAAAAGCCGCCGATGTCGGATTATCTCTCGTGCCAGCCAGCCCGGCTTTAGAAGTAGCATCTTCAAAGGTACCATCACCGCGATTGCGATAGAGGGCATAAGTGCGCAACCGGCTGATGAAGATGTCCGAATATCCATCGTTGTCGTAGTCGCCCACGGCCACGCCCATGGCATAATCGCCACTGAATTTGGGCAGGCCAGCTTTTTCGGTCACATCCTGATATGTGCCATCGCGCTGGTTCCGGAAGAGTCGGTCATCGCTCCGGCGGTTGGTGATGTCGGTGCCGATCTGACCGCCCTGAACCACATAAATGTCGAGCCATCCATCGTTGTCAAAATCGAGCACACCGACTCCGCCGGACATGGTTTCCGGAAGCTGCATTTCCGCCGTCTGGCCGTTGTTGAAGGTGAAATTCAGGCCCGATTGAGCCGCGATATCGGTGAACCTGGGCCAGATTGGCTGATTGGAAGGTGACGATTTCTGATTCGAGTCAGGGCGAGGATTTAAATCTTCTAAAGGAGGTGTCAGGCCCGTTTTGAGCAGGACCTGAGCCAGTGTCTCACCCTGGTCGTCGAATTTGAGGGAGTTTTTAATCGTTGCAAGAATCGAGGCATCATCTGGTTTGGGGCTACGGATTGCCGACCAGGATTCCTGATCGAAATTTCGGGCCAGTTGTCCTGAGATTTTTGCCAGCTCTGAACTTGGCCCATCGGCGGTGAGATCATCGCCTGAGAGCAGGATTTTACGGACCCGATCTTTGGCTTTGTCCAAATCGGCTTTAAGTTCATAATATCGCTTGGATTCAGCAGATTTCCCTGCTGTCAGGGCGATTTCAGCCAGCCTCTGAAGAGCTTCTCCGCGAGCTGGATCAAGCTTTATGAGACTCTCAAGGGTTTGC
>CAMBZY010000319.1 GCA_945872325.1 Candidatus Kuenenia stuttgartensis
AACCGGGGCTATCGCCAAGCCCGGCTAGGTAAATCAAATCCCAATCGAACCGGGGCTATCGTCAAGCCCGGCTAGGTAAAACGCCCCCAAATCGAACCTGTGCTGTTGCCAATCTTCCTAGCCGGTCTTGGCGCTAGCCCCGGTTCGCAAATCCAAAATCGAACCGGGGCTATCGCCAAGCCCGGCTAGGTAAATCAAATCCCAATCGAACCGGGGCTATCGCCAAGCCCGGCTAGGTAAATCAAACCCAAAATCGAACTGGTGCTATCGCCAAGCCCGGCTAGGTAAATCGAACCCAAATCCAACTCAATCAGGCCTAGGACCCGTAAGTCCAAACCTTATCATTCTAAAAATACGACAACTGACTTTGACGATCGTTCGAAGTTTCGGCATAATCCGGATTATTGTTCCAGAATGTGACTCTTCTGGATCGAAAGAATAAGAGGCCAGGAAGTGCGCTCCATCTCCATACCTGAAACGATTTTCAGGCAATGGATGGAGAAAAAAGACCAACGGATGAGGTCGTGATGGACAGTCAATCAGTCGCTCAAGCGCAACACAAAGCCCATCAGTCTCATGGGGCAAAGCCAGTCGTCAGGCCTCGCCCTGCGATGTTCCGTGCCCTTGGTCATAACGAACCACCCCAACAGGTGGAAGTTCAAGGCCGAATTTTTGAGAGAATTCGTGTCTTTAAGCACGACTCATGGGCTGCCACTGCGCTTTATGAGAACCTCGATTACGGAAAAGTGATTTGCAAGTTCAACCGCCGTCAGTCCATTGGGCCAATCCCGATGCGCTGGCTCGGCTGGCTACTGGCCAGAAATGAATCGCGAATTCTGAATCGGCTGAAAGACTCAGGACGAGTCCCTCTGATCCTCGGGCCTGTCAAAATTTACGGTAAAGTTCATTCCAACGCCATTGCTCGCAAGTACATAGAAGGTCATCCGCTTGGCCATAAGGAACAGGTGGGAACTGGTTTTTTTGTCGAATTACGCGACCTTCTAAGCCTCATGCATGTGCGAAATCTGGCCTACGTCGATCTCCACAAGCGTGAAAACGTCCTGGTGGGCGATGATGGCCACCCTTATCTGATCGACTTTCAAATCAGTTACGCTTCGCCCGCCGGTTTTATGGGGCGACTTCCATCGTCACGATTCATCCTCAGTATCCTTCAGAAAAGTGATGATTACCACTACGAAAAGCTTCGCAGGAAGTCATTGCCAGACTCTGAAGCAGCCGCCCAGCCTGTCGATCGGCCATGGTGGATCCGCCTTCACAGAGGCGTGGCCATGCCGTTCCGGCAAATGCGGAGGAAGTTTTTTGTCGCCCTTAAAGTCCGCAGTGGAGAGGGAATGGTCCACACAGAGCACTTCACGGAAGAAGCCCTCCGAGACGAAGTCGGGGCCGCCTGAACCAGCGTCTGTCATTCCTAAAACGACTTAATCAACATAGACTTCGTGGACCACTCCGCGAAGGTCCATTTCATATTCGATTTCCACAATCGGCGGACGTGTGTAAAACCAGCGGATGCCCTGAAGCGTGGCTGGACCGGCCTGAGGTGTGATCACTTCTGGCAAAATCTTGTCGAACGAGTGGATCGTATAGATGTTGGTCGATGTCACATCGGCCCACGTTCCACCAAGTCCGAATAATCGTGATTCCATCAGGTTCATGACAAATCGGGACTTTGTGATCAGCCCTGATGGAGAAATATCGCCCCTGGCTATGATCGACTCGGCATCGAGGAACCCGTCTGGCAATTCTCCACCACCAGCGACGATAAATGTTGTTCGGTTGTGTTTGCTTGTCGGAGCCGTGTATGCAAAACCATGGATGACCACTTCTGGATTCGCATAAAATTCAGGGCTGACATTTGTTCTGGCTACGGGATTTAATCCGTCTACAAACAGTCCCCAGCTTTTTAAAATCGCGGCATAATCGGCGTTGAGCTCGCCAAAACCGCCGAAGGTGAAAGGCTTGGGCGATCGCAACTCGATGGAACACAATGCGGATTTAGGGCGATTCTGGGCATCAAGAAAAGCTTCAATTTTCTCGAATCCAGCTTTGTAGCCAACAGGCTCGGTAAAAAGGGCGTGAATCACTTCATAGCCAGGATTGGCCACCACACCGCATGAATAGGGAGCAATTCCGGGTAGGAATCGGTAATTGCCGGACGGATGAACGATGAGTGGCATAAAGGCGACCTTTTTTTCTTATCGGGAATTGAGGGGAAGAATTTCGGCCTGGACAAGTTCACCAATCACATAGGTTTTCTTGTCCTGGGATTCATAGTAAGTGCGCATGACCATTTCGGCGACCAAACCGAGCAATACACTTTGTACGCCGGTCAGGAAGAACATGACGGTGAGCAGGGGCAGGGGCGTTTCGATGAACGTTTTTTCCGGATATCCCGTCAGCGGTTCATGGAGGAATTTATAATACAACATGAGTGCAAAAGTGGAGAATGAGAGCAGCACGGAATACAACCCGACTCGGCCAAAGAAGTGGATCGGGCGTTGGGAATATCTCTGTTGAAATCGGATCAGGATGAGGTCGAGAATGACATTCCAGGTCCGTCCGATTCCGTATTTGGTCACTCCAGCGGTTCTGGCGCGGTGATTGACCACCATTTCAGTGACTTTCCCACCCTGCCATGATGCAAAGATTGGAATGAATCTGTGCATTTCTCCATAAAGTCTGACACCGTCAAGCACATCGCGGCGATAGGCTTTCATGGTACAGCCGAAGTCGTGAATCCCGACTCCCGAAAGCCAGGCGATCCATTTATTGGCAAGTTTTGATGGGAGGCGGCGGTTGAGGAATTTATCCTGACGGTTTTTTCTCCATCCTGAAACGACGTCAAAGCCTTGATTCAGTCGTTCGATCAATTTTGGAATATCGGCTGGATCGTTTTGACGGTCGCCGTCCATGGGGATGAGAATCGAGCCTCTGGATTGGTCGAGGCCGGCGGATAGGGCGGCTGTTTGTCCGCAATTGCGTCTCAGAATCACCACTCGGGTGCGCTTGGGATCGAGGGCCTGCAATTCACGGAGCACTTTGGAGGTGCCGTCTTTTGAGCCGTCGTCAACAAAGAGAATTTCATAGTCAATCGCGGTGGGATCGAGAGCCTGATGAATTTCCGCATGAAGAGGGGCGACGTTCTCCAGCTCATTAAAGACAGGAATGATGATGGAAAGGTCGATTTTTGAAGGTTGCATTTTTCTATTTTTTTCGATTCTGCTCTGACTGTTTTATGTGGAGGGAATATCAACCTGATACAAATTGGCTTAAATACCGGTGGCTGATCACCAGCGATTCTATTCGCTTTTCAAGCGATCCTTCGAACGCCCGGTCCTCCACCTCCACAACCAGAGGTCCGTCATAACCTGTGTCAGCCAAAGCGCCTAGAAAAGATCCCCACTGGACATCGCCCATGCCCGGCAATTTTGGCGAATGCCATAATTTGGGGAACGAAAATACGCCATGCTGATTCAATTTCGCATGATCGATGCGGACATCTTTGGCATGCACATGGACGAGCCGGTCTTTGAACTCGTCGAGGATGGGATGAATTTCCATCATTTGTAAGATGAAGTGCGAGGGATCGAAATTCAGGCCCCAGTGCTGGCTTGGAAGATCCGTATACATTTTTCTCCAGATGGCCGGTGAGGTGGCCAGATTTTTACCACCTGGCCATTCATCCTCTCCAAATGACATCGGGCAATTTTCAATCCCAATACGAATATTCAATTTTTCGGCGTGTTCGATAATCGGTCGCCAGGTCTCGAGAAACCGAGGCCATTGGGCTTCGACCGTTATGGCTGGGTCTCGTCCGACAAAACTGTTGACCACTCCAACTCCCAGAGCGGCCGCTGCGTCGATCACTCGATGAATTTGTTCGACAGCTGTTTGCGATTCCTGAACGTTTGCTGACAAAGGGTTTGGGTAATAGCCAAGACCTGAAATGGAGACCCGGTAACGGGCCAAAAGAGCATGAATGCGTTCGACTTCCGCTTGATCGACCCGGCTCACGTCCACATGGGTCACCCCCGCGTATCGACGTTCAGCCTGACCCACAGGCCAGCACATCAGTTCGACGCAGGAATAACCGAGCTTTGATGCTGTTTTGAGGACATCTTCTAATGAAAGTTCAGGCAGAATGGCCGAGACAAAGCCGAGTTTCATGATCTGGATTCCGGTCTTCGGCAAAAGTGGAGGTGCGTGAAATTGTGTGAGGTCTCGGATTTTATTCTAACCGCTGCCGGGACTACGTTCCAGAGTCTCCAGACGCGTCAGTTCTGGCCAGATTCGGGATATGATGATCACCACGAAGATGGTGGCAAATCCGCCAAAAACAACGCTTGGGACAGGCCCCCACATGGCCGCTGTGAAGCCTGATTCAAGGGCTCCGAGTTCGTTGGAGGTGCCTATGAATACTCCGTTGACCGCGGAGACACGGCCCCTGAGTTCGTCGGGAGTACGCATTTGAACCAGAGTATTGCGGATCACGACGCTGATGTTATCGAACGCCCCCAAAAGCCCGAGCATAAAGATCGACAGGGCGTAATTTTTGGATAGGCCGAAGCCAAGAGTCGCCAGGCCGAACGCCACGACGGAAAACATCAAGGTCAGGCCGACGTGATTTCGAGGGGGGCGATAGGCCAGGAAAAAGCCCATGGAAAAAGCCCCAATCGAAGGGGCTG
>CAMBZY010000320.1 GCA_945872325.1 Candidatus Kuenenia stuttgartensis
GGCTTCCCATGAATATTTGGCTGAAACTGCCATTGAAATGGCTCAATCTCAGGCTCATATCGCGACAAAATCGTTCGGCACATCCATCGGGCCATCAAATGCAACCGGCGGTCGCGATCATGCCTGTATCGCTCATTTTTAACCTTCTCCTCAGGCGACAAGAAATTCTCGAACGCATTTTGCATCTGATCTTCATGAAAATCCTCTAAATACGCCACCCATAAAGCGGGCGATTCAATCAATTCAGTCGAATTATGCGAATCCTGATGATTCATGACGGAATTCTGTCCAGACGAAGGATCTTTTTTTTGAGAAATCAAATCATAACCTTTCATGACAATATTCGGGAAGTTATGAACGAACCGGGACCTCTGCCCAGCTTCGTTTTCGGTGTCGATCCTCAACGACTTTATCTCCTTTGGTCTTGGCGAGTTCTGTGATTGCGGGTATGGTAGGTGAAGGAATATTGCAAGTCCTTCATATTCGGTCAGTTCAAATGACGGAGCCAGGTTTCATGCGTACTCTCCTCGTTACGGGCGGTGCCGGTTTCATCGGCGGTGAATTTGTTCGTCAAGTCCTTCGCGAAGAGCCCAACAGCCGAATCGTGAACCTTGATAAACTCACATACGCAGGCAACTTGGATAGCCTTTCCGAATTCGCAAACGACCCCCGTCACCAGTTCGTTCAAGGTGATATTTGCGACCCCTCCCTCATCAAAACTCTGCTGGATCAGTTTACGCCCGACTCCATCGTTCACTTCGCCGCCGAAAGTCACGTCGATCGATCCATCGACGGCCCTCGAATCTTTCTCGAAACCAATGTCCTCGGAACATTTACGCTTCTTCAAGAAGCCCGCGGTTACTGGTCTGGCCTCTCCGATTCCTCCAAATCCAACTTCCGATTCCTCCACGTCTCAACCGACGAAGTCTACGGATCACTTGGCGATACCGGTCTCTTTACCGAAACCACACCCTATGACCCCCATTCCCCCTACTCTGCCTCAAAGGCTGCAAGCGATCACTTCGTCAGTGCCTTTCATCACACCTACGGCCTGCCCACCTTGATGACCAACTGCTCGAACAATTACGGGCCTTACCAGTTCCCTGAAAAGCTGATCCCTCTCATGATCCTTAACGCACTTGAAGGCAAGGCTTTACCTGTCTATGGAGACGGCTTGAACGTGCGTGACTGGCTCTATGTGGGCGACCACTGTCAGGCAATTCGGCGAGTTCTGGAATCGGGTCGTGTGGGCCAGACTTATAACGTGGGTGGAAACTCCGAACGTACGAACATAGATGTGGTTACGACAATCTGCCGGATCGTTGACGAACTCGCCCCGGGCTTGGCTCATGGCCCGTGTCAAGGCCTGATCAAGTACGTTCCCGACAGGCCCGGCCACGATCGCCGCTATGCCATCGACGCCACCAAGATTGCCTCGGAACTCGATTGGTCGCCATCGGTTACGTTTGATGAAGGCATGCGCCAGACAGTGGCCTGGTACCTCTCAAACGCCGACTGGATCAACCGCGTTCAGTCCGGCGATTACCGCCGCGAACGCCTGGGTTCAGCCAGTTGATGAGCCATTTCAGCAACACTCCATATCATTTCGGCTTCCGATACTTTAAAATCGGTTCTATCGACTGATTCCTACGTCAAAAAACGTTTCAGAGTAATGGCTTCTCCATCATGCGCAAGGCTCTAATCACCGGCATCACAGGTCAAGATGGTTCCTATCTGGCAGAATTTCTGCTCGGACAAGGCGATTATGAAGTCCACGGACTGGTGCGCCGAGCCAGCACCATCAACCGCCAGCGGATCGACCACCTGACGCGCAACCCCCTCTACAGGGACAAGTTCCACCTCCATTACGCTGATCTCGGAGACGCCTCAAGTCTTCTCTCAGTCACCGAAAATATCGAGCCTGACGAAGTCTATAACCTCGGTGCCCAAAGTCACGTCCGGGTCAGCTTCGATCAGCCGATTTACACCGCCGATTGCGTCGGCCTTGGTGCTTTACGTTTGCTCGATGCCGTTCGCATCCTAAATAGACGTAAGCCTGTAAGATACTATCAAGCCTCAAGTTCCGAGATGTTTGGAGCGGCCCCTGCCCCTCAGGGCCCGTCCACTCCGTTTCACCCTCGAAGTCCTTACGCTTGCGCCAAGCTTTACGCTCACTGGCAGACCATCAACTACCGCGAGTCGTACAACATGTACGCCTGCTCCGGGATCCTTTTCAACCACGAATCGCCCCGCCGTGGCGAATCGTTCGTCACTCGCAAAATCACCCTCGCCGCCGGCCGTATCAAGGCTGGCCTCCAGAAAGAGCTGGTCATGGGCAACCTTGACGCGTGCCGCGACTGGGGTTTTGCAGGCGATTATGTCAAAGCCATGTGGCTGATGTTGCAGCAGGAAGTGCCTCAGGATTACATCGTTGCCACCGGCGAGACGCATTCCGTCCGCGAATTTCTTGAGCTGACGTTTGGCACTCTGGACCTTGACTGGAAAGACTTTGTGAAGTTTGACCAGCGATTCACACGACCCGCCGAAGTTGACATCCTGCTCGGCGATGCCTCAAAAGCTCGGGATGAACTCGGCTGGACACCCGAAGTTGATTTCAAGGGTCTGGTCAAAATGATGGTCGAACACGACCTCGACCTGGCTCATCGAGAAAAACGGGCTCTTGAATCCTGATCAATCGCCATGACAACCGAGCCGGAAATCATCCCTAAATCTGGCTCGTTCCGCCGCTTGAGGCGATTCATACTAGCATGTGCTGCGATTCTGATCATCGCTGGCCTTTCCGCAAGCTTTTGGGCCCCACCGTTATTACAGCGATATGCATTAAGCTTTCGCGTGAATAACCCGGAAAAGTCCGACGCGATCTGCATCCTTCTGGGCGACTTTCGAGTCAGGCCGATTCGTGCCTCAGAATTGTATTTAAGAGGCTTTGCACCAACGATTCTGATTGTCGATTTTCCCGACGACATGGTCTTCGGAAATCTCGAAAGCCAGCTTGCACAAGTCATTATGCTCAAGTCCGGAATTCCCTCCGACCGTCTCGTCAGACTTCGTGGAAGGGTCACCAGCACGGCCGAAGAAGCCCGCTTCTATCGCGATTATGCAGAAAAAAATGGCCTGAAAAGCCTGCTGGTTGTCACCTCATCCTTTCATACCCGCCGAAGCCAATGGATTTTCGAACGTGTCTTCGCAGGCTCAGGAATTAAACTCTCCTACGCAGCAGCCCGCCAGCCTCATATCGACGAAGCCAACTGGTACAAAACCGACGAGGGACTGGTCACCTATTTCAGCGAAACCCTCAAAACCATTTATTATTATTTACGGTATTAATCCCATTGATAGCCCGTGATACTGATCACGAATATGGTTTCATCATTATTATTGCGATAAAATAACATCGATAAGAATCGAAGTCAGGAATCAGACTTTTTTCCACCTGAATTCGTATACATACCAAATGGATTCTGTTATATTATCCTCTAAATCACAGGGTCAAAGTCCACGCCTTGCCCCTCTTTCAGAAGCGACCATACCCGATGAAACTGCTCTATATCTGCTATTTCAGCCTCAGGGAACCTCTGGTCGAGACCCAGGTGCTGGCCTATTTAAGGCAACTCGCAGACGATGGCCATCAAATCTGGTTCATGAGCTTCGAACCAGGCTGGCCCGATTCATGGCCTGATACCGAAAAACAAGCCACCCAAGCCCGGCTTGCAGCCAGCGGAATTCAGTGGATCGCCCTCAAATACCATAAACGCCCAAGCCTGCCCGCAACCATGTGGGATATCGCTGTAGGGGCCTGGTTCGCCCGCCGTCTCGCTCGCCGTGAAGGTCTTCAGGTCATTCATGGCCGGGCTCATGTGGCATCCGCCATGGGCGCACTCGCTCGCTGGAAAAAGCCTCAAAAACTTATCTTCGATATCCGTGGATTCAACCCTGAAGAATATGTCGATGCGGGCCGTTGGAAAGCCGGCGGCCTCAAGTTTCGGCTCATGAAGGCCGCTGAACGAGCGATCGTACGAGTCGCCAACGGCTTCGTCATCCTCACCGATGCAGGCCGTGAAATCATGTTCCCAAAAGCCATCGCCCAAAACGAGTTAGGCGCCTGGTGTCTGCCCGATCATCGCCCGATCGAAGTCATCCCATGCTGCGTAAACACTTCAGGGTATCAAAAATCCTCCGAAATTTCCCGTGATCAGGCCAAGCACGATCAAGGCCTGACCGGCAGACGGGTTGTGGCTTATGTTGGGGCCTTGGGCGGCTGGTATATGACGGACGATATGGTCAAAGCCTGGTCGATTGCAAAACGCCAGGACCCTTCGAGCTTTGCCCTGATTTTTACCCAAAGCCCGAAAGAGCCTTTAATACAATCTCTGATTCAGGCCGGCCTTGAGGAAAACATAGATTTTCGGGTTCAAAAAGTGGCTCCCTCTGAGCTGCCGGAACGCCTGAGGGCTGCCGATATCGCTCTTTCTTTTATTAAACCGTCATACTCTAAAATCTCCAGTTCGCCCACCAAACTGGCCGAATATCTGGCCTCCGGCTGTGTCGTTGTCAGCACTCGGAAAATTGGTGATTGCGATGCCCAGCTCAGCAAAAATAATGTCGGTGTTCTCCTCGACGACATGACCGACGAAACCATCGCTCAAGCTCTCAAACAAGCCTTTCAGATGGC
>CAMBZY010000321.1 GCA_945872325.1 Candidatus Kuenenia stuttgartensis
ACGAACAGCGATCAACACCGTGATCCAAGGCTCAGCGGCCGACCTGATCAAAATGGCGATGATTCGCATTGATCAAGAGTTACGAGCTTTGAAACTGCAATCACGCCTGATTTTGCAAATCCATGACGAACTTGTCTTTGAAGTGCCCAAATCCGAACTTGCCCAGGTGCGTGAGCTGGTACGAAGGCTCATGAACTCAGCACTCGACTTAAACGTGCCTGTAGAAGTGGATGTGGCTGCCGGCCCGAACTGGCTGGATGTCGATTAAGGCATTCCCGGTAAAGGACTTGTGGCGATGATGTCACGCAGGAATCAGCGTCCCCCGATCCCCACATCACGCTTTGATTATTGGCCAGCACCCAGCTTTACCAAGTCTTCAAGGGCCTGACGTGCCAGCTCAAATTTTGGATCAATATCCAAAGCAGCTCGAAAGCATTGCTCAGCCAGTACCTGCATCTTGCCTTCGACCGCCAGAAGGCCCATCTCGTAACGCGGTTTGGGATCGTCCGGCTTCTGGCTGATTTCTTTTGTCAGCTTGTCCATCTTAAGGATCCGGTCCGAAACAACCTGGAAATTCTTCTTGGTTTCGGTCGCTTCCCCAGTCTTCCCCTGTCGAGCTTGTGCCTGCATCAGCAATTGCAGCAGTGGAGGCTGATTGGGCTTGGCTGACAGGGCCTTTTTCAAGACTTCTTCCGCGATGGCAGGCTGATTGTTCAAAAATGCCAGCTGAGCCTTCGTCATCAGAGCGTTTGACTCATCAGGATTCATTGCAAGTGACTTTTCAGACAAGACTTCTGCCTCGTCAGATCGCCCAAGCGTTTGAGCTGAGATGGCTGCCAATCCCAGCAGCTCTGCGTTTGCAGGATCCAGCTTCAGGGCCTCGCTGATTAAAGGCTGAGCGTCAGACTCTTTATGGTTGTCCATAAGTGCTCGAATCCGACCTGTCCGGGCCTGCTTCGCATCCAGATCTTCCGGGTTACGCTTCAAACATTCCTCATAGGCTTTCGCCGCAAGTTCAAGCTCACCCATATCCTGCCGCACTTTCCCCATGGCCAGCCAGGGGTGGTAATCATCTGGCTTGAGCTTGGCGGAAAGCTCCAATAAAGCCAGCCCTCGCGCACTGTCGCCAGATGCAAGATAAATTGCGGCCAGATAATTGATCGCCTCAGGCTGCTCCAGCTTGATCTCAAGGCTCCGTTCGAAGGCTTTCTTGGCGTTACCCACTTCTCCACGAGCCAGAAACGATTGTCCTGCCAAGGCATAAATTTCGGGAGCATCAGGAGTTTTAGGGGTGATGCTGCCAGCAAGTCGAATCAGTTGGTCAAATCTTTGAGATTGAAAATAAATCCGGGCGACTTCCACAGCCGCCATTTTTTTGGAAGGCTCTACAGTTCGTCCACCGAGCCAGATTCTCCACGGTAAAAACAAAGAGCCCAGGGCCAGACCCATGATGATTAAGGGGATCAGTGGATTGCGAGGCTTTTTCGAGTTCAACGAGCCATATTCCATGCAAACAGGATATAAGAAAAGGGCGACGCCCACAGGCGCCACCCTTTCAGAGAGGGTCTGATCATACCAGAAAAACGGGTGATCAATAAGAGTCGGCTGAGATCACTTCGCCACCAGCACGTGTGCCCAGAGCCCACACGGTGCGTTCGTTGGTGGAATTCTTCAGGAAGCGAACGGAACCGTCAGCAAAAGCAACGTTTGCGCCGCCAGGATGGTAGCTGGTCAGGCCATACATGCCCTGTTGGTCCCAGTCGCCGTCCCAGGTTTCGGTACGGCAGTTTGGATAGGGTGGGTTTGGTGGCTGCAAAACATTGCCCAGCGACCATCCGAACATACCCTGATTCCAGTTGCTACCGAGATAGCTTTGATTTTCCTGCCATGAACCGGAAGAGGTTCTGGCACGGCTGGCGCAAAGATTCAGCCAATCTTTCAGCTGAGTGGCACCGGCAGGCATGGCGGCAATCGGATTGCCCCACATGTCTTGTCCACCTGGACGTGAGCCAGCTTTAACGACGTCTTGTAGAGAGATCTTGCTCTCATCAAAGTCGCCGGTCTTCCATTCGCCGAACGTGATCGTGTTGGATGTTCCATCTGTCACGTCGCCGATCAGAATCGCACCGGTCTTGTCCCAGTCGTTGCCTGCTCCACCAAACTGGAAGATCCCGTTTGGCTTGCCAGGGCCCATGTTCCCAATCCAGTTCAGGCTTGCGCCGACAGAGGCAAAATAATTATTGCCCGGGCGTGTCTTGCCACCGAAGTAGGTGCCTTGCGGAAGCGGTGAGGATGGGCAGAGGAAGCTCGGGATACGTGTGGTCACAGCCGTCTGGTTGATCCACGAAACGGCGTCGCCTTCGTGACTGATCACTTTGAAATTACAGGCGTTGTAGATGTTGGACTGCTCGATATAACCCAGCAACATCGCCTGAGGGCTCCATGAACCCCATGTGCCGTTCCACGGAGGCGCGCCGTAAGCCGCTGGAAAAGCTCCGTTGGCTGATTCATAATTGGCAACGGCCAACCCGAGTTGCTTCAGATTATTAATGCACTGGGCACGGCGGGCGGCTTCACGAGCCGATTGAACGGCAGGAAGCAGCAGTGAAATCAAAACGGCGATGATCGCGATCACCACCAGCAATTCGATCAGGGTAAAGCCGCGATGTTTAGCGGCAAGGTTTCGCTTCATAGCAAAAATGCTCTCTCAGAATAATGTGGGCAGAAGTTGAAAACTGACGTGAACTCTGGGAAATCAGGAATCGGCACCTGGATTTTTGGTCATTCCGCCTGAAGAACCCTTATGGCGATTGTCTTTCGGAGCATCAGTCTTCTTTACGGGAGTATCTGGAGGCTCAACCGCCTTCAGTTTTGGTTCAGGCTCGCCCGTGCCGCATCCAAAAAACATCACGCAAAAAGCTGATGCCAAAACGCCGGATAGAGTACGCTTCATTCGATCCACTCCACAGAGCCAATTGATCGACCATAACCAGTATGCAAAAGCATACCTGTAAAGGCCATAAACTGGCGAAAATTGAGTTTTAGAGGACAGGAATAGCTTGGGTTGAATTGGCCTGACCGAAGTCAATAGAATTACCCATATTTTAGGTATAACGTATTAATTATGAAAAGTCCATGAAGTTTCAAAAAGTTAATGCTTTTACCAGCGTTTGAGCGTGAACGGATTCTAACCGGACAGTTCGATGTAAAATCTCAAAACAATTCTTGCTTTTCAACACAACTTCCGCCTGGCTACAATATCACTTCCACCTAAAAACTGATCGCAAATTCCAAATCTCTGTAAAGCTCGGGAGCAAACTCATGGCCCATCAGGAATTACCTGTGACCGATCCAGATCCACTAGACATCGAGCGCCTCAACCCAGCTTTGCTATTATTTCTTGCCAGTCTGGCAGGGTTGCTCTCGTGGGCGATTGCCGAACGTACTGGAAACACTGTATCAATTCCTCTCGAAATATCGGCGAAAAACTATCAGTTCAAAGAACTTAACGCCGCTACCATCCGCATGAATTCCATCAACGGAGCCCTCGTCTATGGCGGCTTGGGCGCGATCACCTGCCTTGCTATCGCTTGCTCCTTTACGAATGTTGCCAAAAAACAACGCCGACAAATCATTCCGAGTGCCTTGATCAGCGCAATCCTCGGATTCATCGCCGGATCACTGCCCTGCTTCGTCGTCATGCGTTTGCACTGGATGAACCGCAACAACGATCCATCTGTTCTGGATCTCACCCGCCCACTCCTCTACCACCTCGGGCTTTGGCTGCCGATCGGGATTGCTGCCGGACTGGTTTACGGAATCCATTGCAGGCTCAGAGGTTCGTCACTGATTCAGAGCATGGTAACAGGCTTATTCGGCGCCTTGCTTGGGACTTTTTTCTATGAATTTGCGGGCGCGATTCTGCTCCCAATGGATCTGACCGTAGATCCTGTCGCAGCGACGGCTAAGGCCCGGCTTCTCGCGCACCTCTCCGTTCCCATCGGTATCTCCATTGGACTAATCTTTGCCAATTCTCGGAAACCAAAAATTTCCTAACGCCCCTTCAAGTCGAGACTTTTAGGTAGCCTTCGTGGAGGCAATCTTGCGTCTGACAATTTAGCAAAACGGTTTTTCTCGACAATTGATGGTTCACCCTAGAAGCAGGTGGGATTCATCCCGCCCTACTTTACTCGCACTGTTTGAAGGAGATCCACGAGACGCCCCGCTTTTTCGTTTCAACCGATACAGCCAGCACATCATTCCTAGATTACCCACCTGCCGAACACCTGTTTAATGTTGTAAACTAAATCTCACTTGACTACGCGACACACCATGTTGACCAAGGTTGACACACGCCATGACTTATCGATGGTTCCAAATCAAAGCCATTCTGGCGATCCTATTCGCCGCTGAACTACCCTCAGTTGTATTCGCGCAAATTCCTGAAACCATTCGGCTTGCAAACGATCCAACCCTTTCGCCGGACGGCAAGTCGCTGGTTTTCGCCTACAACGGAGATCTCTGGAAATCTCCTGCCACAGGAGGTTCAGCCACTCCTTTAACTCGAAATCCAGCCAAGGATCGCGAGCCGAAATATTCGCCAGACGGAAAGTCCATCGCCTTTGTCAGTGACCGTGACGGCTCAAATCAGATCTACATCATGCCAGCCGATGGTGGAGCGGCTCGTCAAAT
>CAMBZY010000322.1 GCA_945872325.1 Candidatus Kuenenia stuttgartensis
ATCGTATGCCTGGCCAGAATATTCGAAAGCACTTCAGCCACCTTGGGCCGCTCCACTCGAAGTTCCACGGTCGGTCCTTCAATCGTACCCACCAAACCATATTGCGAAAGATCGGGTGGCGGTGCATCGGCCTGAAATTCGATTTTCAGGATTTTTTCCTGACCAAATTTATCGCGAATCCCCGAAAGCTCGCCATCATAGATCAACTTTCCGTGTGCAATCACCAGCACCCTCCGACACAAAGCCTCTACATCCCTCATGTAATGGCTTGTTAATAAAACTGTGACTTTATTCCGCTCGTGATATTCCCTCAAGCATTTCTGGATCGTTACCTGAGCCACCACATCAAGCCCAATCGTCGGCTCATCAAGCAATAATAGCCGGGGCCGGTGCAGCAGTGCTGCAATCAATTCCATTTTCATCCGTTCGCCCAGCGATAACTCTCGAACTGCTTGCCGAGTCAGGTCTTTCACGCCCAATAGTTCAATCAGTTCACCAAGAGTCCGCTGAAACTGCTGCTTCGGAATATTATAAATCTCACGATGCAACTCAAAACTGTCAGACGCTGGAAGATCCCACCAAAGCTGATTTTTCTGACCCATCACCAGTGAAAACTGGCGACGATACTGGTCCTGACGCTCCCACGGGACATATCCAAGCACCTTTGCCGTACCCTGACTCGGATAAATCAAGCCTGACAACATCTTTAAAGTGGTGGTTTTGCCTGCCCCATTAGGGCCAAGAAATGCCACGAACTCGCCGGATTCAATCGAGAAAGAAATATCCTTGACCGCTTCCACCGTGTTGTATTCGCGTTTAAACAGGCCTTGGACAGCCCCTTTAAATCCCTCTTTTTTGCGAAATACGCTATAATTCTTCGAGATGTGGTCAACTTCAATGATTGGCGGCATTTTTACTGTCAAAGCCTCAGAGTCGTGGTTCGGCACCGTTTGATCAGTCGGTACTCGAAATGTTCCGCATTCTTGTCCGCTTATCATCAGCCATTGACGCTTTTTTTTCAAGTAAAAAACGCCTGATAGAGATCTGCCGTACTCCTTGAAACCGTTTTTCAGTAATCCTCTGTCCAGCCTTTTCTAAACATGTTGATTTCATGAATCCCAATTCGGCCATCATGAATCGCTGTGCCGACTAAGACACCTTTCACCGGCAATCTCGCAATTTCTTGTAAGTCCTTTACACCACTCACTCCACCACCAAGCCAGATTTCCAGACCTGGAATTTCGGCGACTATCTTCGCCAGTTCATCCCCGCCAGTCGTCCCCAAACCAGTACCAACACGGCCCAGATCAAGCATGATAAAGCTCTTAACGCCAATACGATACGCCACTTTTACCACATCCAGCATCGTGGTCGATTCAGGCCAGTGATTCGTTTCCGGAAATAAGAGTTTCCCATCCCGACAATCCAGACTCACCATAAATTGATCTGCCGAAGTTTGAGAATCTCGCACAATCTGACACAACTTTTCCGGCCCCTCCAGCGATTCGAGGCCAAGGATGAAACGATCCACACCCGCCTCACGAAGGCTGATGGCTCGCTCAGCTGTCTGTGTTCCGGCATCCACCCAGAGCTTTACGCCTCGCTTCACAATTCTCTCATAAAGTCCCACATCAGGCTGATTTTCAAGGATCGAGTCGAGATCAGCCAGATACACAATCTCCAGCCCCAGTTTGGTAAGATAAGCTCCTGCCAACTCTTCAGGATCACTTGCCAAAGGCGTTACTATAGACATCAAAGCCTGATATTGACTGCGATTACCGCCACGAGCGTGAACCGCTTTTCCGCCAAGAACATCAATGACAGGAATGATTTTCATGATATGGTGATGACCTGATTGTGGACCAAAACCGAGAATCTGAAGAGGCGACGTTTTCGTGAAACGCATCTTGATTTATGAGCATTTGACCGGCGGAGGCATGGCTGGCCAGGATTTGCAGATGAGCTGGCTGATGGAAGGTTCTGCCATGCGTAAGGCTGTTGTGAAAGCCTTTCAGGAGGCCGGTTGCACGGTCTCCACGCTCCAGGATAGCCGTTTACCGCTTGATATCGACATCGAAGCCTCTCAAATCAGCGATCCGCTCGAAATCCAGCCTTCATTATGGAGTGCGATGCGAGCGACTGACCATGGAATTTTGATCGCTCCTGAAACCGGCGGAGCCTTGGCTGACTTGACAGAATGGACACAACATGTTCCAGAATGGAGCCTTGGGTGTACTCTTGATGCTATCCGATTATGTACCGACAAACTCGAATGCTCGAAATTTCTCAAAGCAAACCTGATTCCCCATCCGCAGACCTGGACAGCCGATCATCCCGATCTTCCATGGACCAACTCAACAAATTTTATCGTGATCAAACCACGGGACGGCGCCGGTAGTCTGGACACTTTCAAAACGCCTAACAGTTTTAATATAAGACACTTATGCAATACCGATCCCACCCAGACATTGATCCAGCAATTTCATTTAGGAACCTCGATGAGCCTTTCCGCCATTTGCGATGGACGCGGTGGAGTCTCTCCAATCGGCGTCTGCTCCCACAATCTCAGCCCAATCCCTTGTGCGGATAACACTTGGGATCTTTCCAGCTATGAACCGACATACGAACCTGATTTTCCTATGGAATTGTTACAGAACTGCCTGAAGACGCTGCAAATCACGCCAGGGCTAAGAGGCTGGGTAGGTGTCGATTTTCTTTGGAACAAAGAACTTAAGACCGATCTGGTGATCGAAGTCAATCCCCGACTGACGTCCTCGTTCTGCTGGATCGAAAAAGACTTGATATCATCCAAAATTGTCCGCCAATGGCTTTCCATTCCAAAACCTGACAGCATATAATGGATACACAAATCCGCTTTACGGGCAAAATTCTGGACAAGGGCTGAAAAATGAGTCTTGATTATCTCGGCCTCGACATTGGTGGTGCAAACATAAAGGCTTATGACTCAAAAGGGCGTGCAGAATCGGTGACGTTCGCCCTTTATCGGGAGCCTGATCGACTGGCAGACGAAATCCGATCTCTGGCCGCTCGCATGGCGTCACCTGATAGCGTCCTAATCACCATGACAGCCGAACTTTGCGACTGTTTTTCAACACGCAGGCAGGGCGTCCTAAAAATTGTTTCCGACCTTGAAAGTATCTACAATCCAGGGATTTTGCGTATCTGGGGCGTCGACGGTGCATTCCATTCCACTACAACCATCAAGGCCAATCCTGCGCTCGCCGAAGCCTCAAACTGGAAGGCGCTGGGCGACTGTCTGGCTAACGACTACTTCCAACACAAAAGTGGACTGGTGATCGACATCGGTTCAACAACGACCGATATTCTAGCCGTTTCTCATGGCAAAATCTTGAGCGATTCCCGGACCGATCTGGATCGTCTCCAATCCGGCGAACTGGTCTATATTGGGGTAAACCGGACAGCACTTTGCGCTGTGACTGACTCCGTAAAATATCGCAGCACCCATACGCCCGTCATGCGCGAACTCTTTGCAACCACTGGAGATATCTATTTGACTTCTGGTGATATTCCGGAAGATCCGGACGATTTATCGACCGCCAATGGCCGGCCTGCAACAAGAGTAGAAGCTCGCCACCGACTGGCCCGGTTGATTGGCCTGGATTACGAGCATTTCACTGAGCAGGATGCCGCAAGCATGGCCAGCCAGATCGACAAGAAGGTGGTCAAGATTATCGAGAAATCGCTGCAAAAGGTCATGCAAAGACTTCCTGATCAATGTGTTGAGCAAATTGTGGTCTCTGGCTCAGGCTCGTTTCTGGGTCAGCGGATCGCAAGAAAACTTGTTCCTGAAGCATCAATCCTGAATCTGGAAACAGTCTGGGGCCCAGATCAAGCCAGTTCAGCCTGTGCCGTTGCCTTGGTGAGACTTGCAGAAAGGACGTTGAATTCATGATTCCCCGCCCCGAAGACTGGACCCTTCCATCACGTGGAGTGATTGTGATTAAGCTTGGTGGGAGTATGTTGTTATGGCCTGGGTTACCGGACCGTCTGAGACGATTTCTGGATTGGGCACGCTCGGAAGGTGCCATGACGATCCTGATGACTGGAGGAGGCGAACCAGCCAACTTCATTCGCAGCATGGACGAAACTCATCATTTGCACCGGCGAATCTCCCACGACATGGCCGTGCGTGCCATGGATCTGACAAGTCATTGTCTGGCCGCCCTGATGGAGCCTGACCTCAAGGTGGTGGATCACTTTTCAGAATTTGCGGATATCTGGAATCGCGGCATGACACCAGTTCTAGCTCCGTTCCGTTTTTTAACGGAAGTCGATATGCAACAGAACAATGCGCTTCCACCGAGTTGGCGTGTGACGAGCGATTCAATTGCTGCCAGGATCGCCGAATTCGTGAAGGCGCACGACCTGATTCTTCTCAAAAGCCGTGACGTCCCCCCGGGTACATCTATCAAAGAAGCGGTGCATCTTGGGCTGGTTGATCCCATGTTGCCTGAAATTGCAGCGAGGGTTCCGAGGGTCATCTCTTTGAATTTCCGTGACTCAACGGCAATAGCCAGAGAACTACTTCATCAAAAAAAACGCATTGATTGATGTAAAGACCAACTCAAATGGCTTGCCTTTGTCAGTTGCTTTATACTACAATAATTTGCCTTACCACTATGAAACATCCATTTCTTGGCCCAAATCC
>CAMBZY010000323.1 GCA_945872325.1 Candidatus Kuenenia stuttgartensis
GGCATAACTGTTCTTGACGTTCAGCCTGGCAGCCGCCTTGGAGCGGCCTGCGGTGTCAGGGTCAGCCACAGCCGTCACTTCAATGCCGGGCTGATCGAGCAGGGCCATTTCCAGATTGTGGCCGTAATCACCGCGCCCAGTATGCCCAATGACACACGCTTTGTAGGATTTCATCGAATGGCTCGTTTGGCTTTATTGGGAATGGCTGACAGGGAAAAACCGAACTCAGCCCTGTTTCTTGAACAGTAGTCGTTCGGCAGTTCGGCCCAGAATGTCGGCCCTCTGATCAGATGTCAGAAAATCCATTCTGTCCGTAATCAGAGAGATGGAATCTTTGTAGGTGTGGTTCACAACCTGAAACGGGCAATCACTTTCCCACATCAGTCGGTTCGAACCGTACGATGTCAGCAATTCGCGGATCATCGGGATCAGGTCGTTGTAAGGCGGCTTCTTGGCACCAAGTGCATAATAGGCCCCGATTTTTACATAAACATTCTTGTGCTTTGCAAGGTTGCAAAGTGCTTTCAGTTCAGATGGTACGACGGTTCCACCAACTCCGATTCGGCCAAAGTGGTCGATGATGATCGGGGCATCCGGATGCAGGGTGGCCATACGATCGACTTCGGCAAAGCAGGTTGGGTCGATCAGGCAAGAGATGACTTGGCCGGAGCGTGCGGCTTCGTCGAACATGAGGTCAAAGCCATGAGGCCGTAGCCAGGTCTCAGATGGTTGGCGGGCATAGCCTGTCGTGATTCTAAAGGCTACCACGCCTTTGTCTTTAAGTGATCGCATGGCCCGATCAGGGGCAGGGGCGAGTGGATCGACGATCCCGGTGCCGACGAATCGGTCCGGATATTTTGCGATCATCTCCAGCATGTATTTGTTATCGAACTCGTAATAACTCATCTGGATCAGGTTCACCCGGCCCACGCCAACAGGCCTGCACTGGGCGAGCAGTTCTTCGGCTGTGAAAGAGGCGGGCTGCATGTCAGATTTTTTGAACGATGCAGCAAGTGGATATTGAGCGATATCGGGCGTCCAGACATGGCTGTGGGCGTCGATGTAGGGCTCGGTTTTTACGTCGAGGGGTGGAATGCTCGAGTCGATCATGGGTGGGAATTTCCAGCGTCTGATGTTTGATTGAAGGGCTGCATAACACTTGTTATGAAAGCACTTCGGTCAATAGGCGGGAGTGTGGGACCAGTGGCATGGGGCGGTTCTGGCGATCGTAGATGATCGTGGCCGGATCGTGTCCCATCAGGTGCAGGGTTGTAGCCAGAATGTCTTTGGGCGATACAGGATTGTCCACCACATCGCTGGCGATGGAGTCGGACTTGCCCACCACTTCGCCACGTTTGATGCCTGCTCCGGCCATGACCACGCTGTAGCAGCGCGACCAGTGATCGCGGCCTCCGCCGTTGCCGGTGGTCAGTTTGGGCGTGCGACCATGTTCTGAGAGCAGGAGGACCAGTGTGTCGTCAAGCATTCCGCGACGTTCCAGGTCGATGATCAGTCCTGAAAGGGCCATGTCAAGGCCAGGCAGGAGCTCGTTTTTCATGCGTGGGAAGTGGTCCCAGTGGGTGTCCCAGCCTGTTCCTGCAAGTCCGAATTCGTCCCAGAAAACGGAGACGAATCGGCCACCTGCTTCCACAAGTCGCCGGGCTGTGAGCGTGGACTGACCGAAAAGGGTCATGCCGTAGGAGTTCCGGACCTGGTCGGATTCGGAGTCCAAGTCAAAGGCCTGACGGAACTTCGGATTGTCTAGCAGGCGATAAGCCTGGGCCCGGTTCCGGTCGAGACCGGCATTTTGGTCGAGTGATTCGCCACGCCGGAATTGTTCGATTTGGTCGAGCAAGTTTCGGCGGTTATCGAGACGGTCCAGAGAGAGTTCGCGGTTCGCTGGATCTGTCATTCCAGGCAGTCGCAAGCGGCTTTCAGACGAGATTCCCCGATAAAACTCATAATCTTCCCAGACCTTGTCAGTCAGGGTCTTTTTGGCCTTTTTCGTACCTTTCCCAACAAATTCGGTCCAGGTCGGGTCGTAATTCGAGCCCAAAAAGCCGCCATAAGGGCCGGCACGAGCCACTTCGCCAATTCTTTGTGATGAAAAGGCCCATGGCAGACCCATGTTCCGAGGCACTTGGGGAACATTGCGGGGCTGATCTCGCGAGTCGAGATAGTCCACAAGCGAGCCAAGATATGGCCAGTGATTTGGGGCGTGCGGGTTGAGTTCTTCGGAGAGTGTCACCACCGGGTTCCCGGTCATGGCGTAAGCCACCCCGTGGACTGGATATTGGTGCGTTACGGAACGAATGATGGAAATTCGGTCGGTAATTTTGGCTGTATTTGGAAGAAGTTCGTTGACCCAGACACCTGGTATGGCGGATGGGATGGAGCCTAGTTCTCCACGAATTTCCACGGCTGCGTTTGGTTTTGGGTCAAAAGTTTCGAGTTGGCTGTGGGAGCCATAAAGAAACAGGCAGATACAGTTTTTAGCTTTGCCAAAGCCGGGCGCGGAACTGGTCGAGCCAAGATCGGCAAGCGACCTGCTGGCAAGTGTGGCCGAACCGAGGCCCATCCCACCGACCTTAATCAGGTCGCGACGGGTGAGGCCTGTGCAGAGGCGTTTGGTGTGTCCATTGACGGTCAGCATGACGCACGTTCCTGCCCTGATGCATGAGATTGGGCGTGAATAGGAAGGGTTCGTAACCAGTCGTGTTCCAATGGGATGGAACTTGGGCGAGTACAGATCTATCTAGATTATATCGGATGCCTTGGATCGTACAACAAATCTATCCGACGAAGTTTGCAGATCGTAGAGGATATTTTGGGAGCCTACCAATCTCATTCTGAAAGCTCGAGTTTTGAGTCTGAGATTCGATGAAGGCCATGTCCCCTGACAAGGAGGGGCTTTGGTTTTGCTTTGAAACCTGCTTCAAAAATCACTGAGCCGTATAGCGTGGTGGCAGGGCGGTGCCCAGATTGGAACGCTTGCCGTAAAGGTAGAGCAGGTGATGATCGAGGTGGGTGATATATTTCGCGAGCAACGATGCCAGAGTGACCACGCCTGTCTCACTGTGAGTCCCACGGCGGGCGAAATCCTGATCTGAAAGTGTGTGCAGAATCCGGGTCATCCATCGACGATTCGTCGCAAACATCTCCACAGCGTCAGCAATCGGGGCGTTTGCATAATCCAGACGAGTGGCCCAGGCCGATTCGTCGTAGGCCATTAAAGTTGGATTCTCTTCAGCGATCACTCGTTTCATGCGTTCTGCGCCATTGAGGTCAGAATCGACCAGGTGAGCGATCACCTGACGGATCGTCCATTCGCCAGGCCCTATGGGGTGGTCAACTTTGTCGTCAGGAAGTTCGCAAGTGGCATAGACCAGCAGTGGTCCACCATTGGAGTATCGCTTAATCACATCTGCACGACTCATTGAAAGCCCTATCTTTTCGATCGTTTCAAGTCCGACACCAAATCGACGAATCACGAATACTTCAGGAAACAGTCAGTTCACGAGCCAGTCGTCGGCCAAACATTCCCAAAGCGACATAGCTTGCGCCGGTGATGATGATTTCCAGAGCAATCAAGGTTCCGATAAACCAGTAGCCCGAGAATGGGAATTCTTGCCATAGCATGAGTCCCAACATGAATGTGAGCAAGCCATTGGCCATGGTCCAGCCCCACGATGGGAACCGGTAAATGAGCCCTGCAAACAGGACCATCATGCCTTCGACCATGAACAAGGCGCCTAGAAAAAGTGTGATGGTTTCGGCAGCCATCGCAGGCCGGGTGACCATGACAAGTCCCGATACAGCGCCGATGGAAGCTGAGATCAGGTGGAAGAAAAAGCCTCCCCATTCTCTCGAACGATGTGCTGCGACGAGTTCTACACCGCCTCTGACGAGTAGAAGGATCCCGAAATAGACCATGCTTGTCAATGTGAGCGAAACCACCATCCCAAGGCCGACAAAACCGAGCACAGTGATCAATGCACCAAATATGATGAACCAGGTGGCATTACGCTTGAGGGGCAAGAGGTTGCCCTGCATGAGGTCGGTCGGCATGAATGAATTCTCCCTTTGTGTTCGTTCGTCCATAGCGAGGACTCGCCATGTTGCTTTATGATTGCGTCGCGTGATCAGTTTAACAAAATGGCTGGACTGATGAGAGTAAGAAATGATGAAACAGCGTCTAAATCTTGATCGCTTCGTCAATGCTAAGGATTACGCCGGAAAAAACTTCCGGTTTCTAAGAACCAGCCCAACCGGGTCTAACGCCAAGACCGGCAAGATAAATCCACCACAATCCTGACAAGTGTAGGGTGGGGTGAAGCCCACCTGCTTTCAGGGTGAAACGTCAATTAACGACACAAACCCGTTTTGTAATAATGCTTTAACTTATCTGAAAGCAAATAGTTACGAAGTAGATTGGAATGAATTCCGCCTGCTTCTATTGCCCAATCAAGTCTAAGTAGATGGGGAGGTTTGTGTTATGATTTCCGGCGTTATGACAAACAAGCCTATTACCGGAGCACTCGTTCTACCGATACAAATGAGGCCAGTCGTCCAAAGCCCGGCCTCTTCAGCTTGACTAAGCTGCATGAAATAGTGACAATTGGGTTACAGGCAGGCTCAGTCCTGCCCATCTGGTTCTTCAGTCCATGCAGGGAAAGGTCTGAC